>JBBPZK010000209.1:0-8532 GCA_038199155.1 Rubrobacterales bacterium
CTTCTCCATGAGCGGCCACATCGCCGACTTGCCGGGCATCGTCGAGTTGGCGCGTAAGTACGGAGCCCGAGTCGTCGTCGACGACGCCCACGCCACCGGCGTTCTAGGCGAGGGCGGGCGCGGCACCCCGGAGCACTTCGGGCTCGAAGACGAGGTGGACCTGGTTATAGGGACTTTCTCGAAGTCCTTCGCTTCCGTGGGCGGCTTCGTGGCCGGCCCGAAGGCGGTCGTCAACTACGTCAAGCACCATGCAAGGCCCTTTATCTTCACCGCAGCCCTGCCGGCCATGCAGGTCGCCGTGACCCTGAAGGCGCTGGAAGTGATGGAGACAGAGTCCTGGCAACGCGAGAAGCTGCTCGATAACGCCTCGCGCTTGCGGGACGGGCTCAACTCGTTCGGCTTCGAAACTCTAGGCTCCGAGACGCCGATAGTTCCGGTACTCGTCGGGCCGGATGAGCTTACCGTCATCTTCTGGAAAGCGCTGTGGGACGGCGGTATTTTTACGACGCCGGCCTTGCCTCCCGGTGTTCCGCACAACGGGAGCCTCATCCGCACCAGCGTCAACGCCAACCACACCACGGATCAGATAGACAAGCTGGTCGAGGTCTTCGCCCAGGTGGGCAAGAGCCTGGGCGTCATCGACTAGAGTGCTGACTTGACCACCAAGATACGGCCCGTCGAATCGCGCGACGACTTGAAGCGGTTTATCCGCTACCCGTTTACGAAGTACCGCGACGACCCGCACTGGGTCGCGCCCCTTATCTTCGATGAGAAGCGCAAATTCGACCCGAGAAAGAACCCTTTCTACCAGCACGCGCGGATCGGGCAGTTCCTCGCTGAACGGGACGGGAGGGTAGTCGGGCGCGTAGCCGCTATAGACGATGACAACCATAACGATACGCACGGCGACAACCTGGTCTTTTTCGGATTCTTCGAGGCGGAGGACCGGGAGGCGGCCGACGCGCTGCTGGGTCGCGTCGAGGAGTGGGGGAGGGTGTTGGGACGTAGCGCCGTGCGGGGTCCCGCAAATCCCTCGATGAACGACGGCTCGGGTTTTCAGATAGACGCTTTCGACACCGACCCGTACATGATGATGCCTTACAACCCGGCCGAGTATCCACGCTACGCCGAGGGTGCGGGTTACGAGAAGATCAAGGACCTCTACGCCTACCTCTTTACGTGGGAGCAGGAGGTGGGGGAGAGGATCCCACGCCTCGCAGAACGGGTCCGCAAACGCTACGAACCAACCGTCCGGCCCGCCGAGATGAAGCACCTGAACGAAGAGTTGGGACGGCTCAAGAAACTCTACAATGGCGCCTGGATCGAGAACTGGGGCTTCGTAAAGTACACCGACGCCGAGTTCGATAACCTGGCGAGCGAGCTGAAGCTCGTCGTCGACCCGGACCTCGTCCTGTTCGTCGAGATGGAGGGAGAGACCGCTGGCATCGCCCTGTGCCTGCCGGACGTCAACCAGATCTTCAAACGCGCGCACGGCCGTCTGATACCGGACGGCATCCTGGCTTTCCTGAACCGCAAGAAGATAGTGAACCAGTTGCGCCTGGTCATACTAGGCATCGTGCCGGAACATCGCAACAAGGGCCTGGAAGTCGTGCTCGCCGACGAGCTGTACCGTCGTGCAACGGCGAAGGGCTACAAAAGCTGTGAGTGCTCGTGGGTACTGGAAGACAACCGGGCCATAATCCGCGGCATCGAAGCGGGCGGCGCGCGGCTCTACAAGACCTACCGCATCTACCAGAAGTCCCTGTAAACTCCTAAGATGTCTGGCTGCGTTCTCATAACCGGGGCCACCGGTTTTGTCGGCAGCCACATAGCGGAAGCCTTCGTCGCGGCGGGCTATACAGTTCGTTGTAGTCTCCGGTCCACGAGCGACGCGCGTTGGATCTCCAACCTCCCGGTAGAACGAACCCTCCTGGACCTCGACTATCCGGCTGACCTATCGAAAGCCCTTGAAGACGTCGAGATCGTCGTCCACGTCGCCGGCGTCACCAGCGCCCGCCGTCCCGAGGATTACTATCGGGTCAACGCGGATAGAACGCGTCGGCTGGCGGAGGCGGCGCGGGGCGTAGGAGTCGGGCGCTTCGTCTATATCAGCAGCCTCGCCGCCCGAGGCCCGGACGGACACGACCACCCCGCGAGCGCCTACGGCAAGAGTAAGCTCGAAGCCGAGAAGCTCCTACGTGACCTCGACGGCCCGATGCAGATTGTCGTCCTACGCCCCGCCGCCGTCTACGGCCCGCGCGACACGGACCTGCTCCCCCTGTTCAAGATGGCGAACAGAGGCTGGCTCACCCTGCCCGCCGGTCCCGGCTCCCTACAGCCCGTCTACGCCTCCGACGTGGCGAAAGCCGTCCTCGCGGCGGCTCGCGGGGCCACGAGTTTCGGCCCCTTTCCAACCGCCGAGAGGTCCTCTTACTCCTGGCGGGATGTCGCCGAGAAGCTGGAAGAGGCGCTCGGGCGATCCGTCCGCGTCGTTCGCCTTCCCACCGCTGGCTTCCGACTCGCCGGACGAGCGTCGGAGCTTGCGGCGAAACCTTTCGGCTCTGTCCCCGCTTTCGATGAGCGGCGGGCCGAGGACCTGACCGTCCACACCTGGACCTGCGACCCATCTACTACCGAAAAAGAGTTGGAATGGCGCGCCGAAGTTCCGCTCCCCGAAGGGCTGCGACGAACCGCGCAATGGTACAGGAGCGAAGGCTGGTTGTAGCTATTATTGGATCTCCAAGGGTGTCGGAGGGTGTCTGGCGAGAAGGGACCCAAAACCATTGTGCTCGTGAAGCTTGGTGTTCAAACGAGTATGGAATAGATAAGACCAGACATCAGCCAGACGAAGCGGCTTGCAGCTCTTTACCGACTTCGTCGATCAGGTCGCGGGCACAGTCCATCACGCCGCCCATCCACAGGAAGCCGTGGATCATGCCCTCGTAGCGGCTTACCTTTACCCGCACTCCCGCTTCTTCTAGTCGTTTGGCGTACGCTTCCCCTTCGTCCCGGACCGGATCATACTCGCAGGTGATGACCAGGGCCGTCGGCAGCCCGGAGAGATCCTCGCTGCTCATCGGCCCGGCGTGAGGATGGTCGGCGTCGGCTTTCTCGACTAGATAGCGAGAATCGTCATCAAGCAAACCCCGGACGTGAAGATCAGAGAGTAACATACGCAGCTTAACGTTGACCTTCCCGGTACACTCACCCTTCCTATGTTGCTAAAACATACTCGCGGTAGTATATGTTGAAGTGTAAGAGAAGAGGAGCGCTGGGGTATCTGGTGTTCCTCTAAGTTTTGTCGGAGATACGAGAAGGAGATTGGTTGTAGTGGAGTTATCGAACAAGAGCGTGCTGGTAACCGGCGCGGGGAGTGGTATCGGTCGCGCCATCGCGGTCGAGTTGGGTCGCAAGGGAGCGCGGCTGACGCTGACCGGCCGGAGGGAGGAGCCTTTGCAGGAGACGGCCAAGCTAGTTAAAGAAGCCGGTGGCGAGGCTCAGGCCGTGGCAGGCGACGTAACCGATTCAGAGGATCGGGAAAAGGTCATCCAGGCGGCGACAGAGGGCTTTGGGGGGCTCGACGTTCTGGTCAACAACGCCGGCAACGTGCGCGCCGGGAGGCTTGAGAACATTGACGCCGGGGACGTCCAGTCGCAGATAGAGGTGAACTTGCTCGCCCCGATCCTCTTGACCCGCGCGGCGCTTCCCGCCCTCCGGGAGAGCGGCGACGCCGCCATCGTGAACGTCTCCTCGGGCTTCGGGCTCGTTGGGATGCCGTTCTACGCCACCTATGCCGCTACCAAGGCCGGCATCGCCCACTTCGGAGAGGCGCTGCGGCGCGAGCTGTACGGCGAGGGGGTACACGTCATGACCATCTATCCCGGCGCCACCGAGACCCCGATGATGGATAGCAACGAGGCCGGGCCGGACCTGGGCTTCGAATACGAGACGGCCGAAGAGGTCGCCAGCGCGCTCGTGGCGGGCCTGGAAGCTGGAGAGCTGGAAGTCGTGCGCGGCGCAGAGGACCGCTCCGCGATGACCCAGATGACCCGCGAGCAGCCGAGAGAGCTAGATGAGCAAGTCTCCCAGATGAAGGGTGAGCTGGAGAAGGCTGTCTCCAGCCACAGCAGCATGTAGAACCAGGAACCACGCGCTACCGATCGAGGTGGGAGAGGCCGGATAGACTCGGGCCTCTCCTCTTTTGCATTCTGTGCTATCTTCGGGCGTTGACCGTGAGAAACGTTTACTACAATTGTACGGGTTGAGCGCGGTGGAACGCCAAGCCGTTCGTCCGCTCATCCTGTTCGCCACCATCGCCGCGGGCGGCGGGCATGTTGCAACGGCACAGGCGATGGCCGAGGCCGTCGAACGCTACTATCCGGGACGCTTCGAGACGCGCGTCTCGGACTACATGAAAGAGGTCGGCGTCACTGGCCTCGACCGTCGGCACAAGAACTCCTGGCGCCGGGCTTTGCGCTATCCGGTACTGGCCCGCTCCGGTCAGCGGATCATCGACACTTTCCCGCGCCCCGCGATGGTCGTGCAGCGGCGCATCCTACGCGGTTTCGCCCGCGCCGCAGCAGCAGACCTCGCTGGCGCTTCCCCGCTGCTGGTCGTCTCGAACCACGGGCTCATCACCACCGGGATCGCCGAGGCGAAGAGGCTCTACGGGTTGCGGGTGCCGGTGCTCACCTTCGCCACCGAGCCGCACGACATCAGCGCGTACTGGGCGGAGCCACGTGCAGACCGCATAGTGGTCCCTTCCGAGGGGATCCAGCAAGACTTGATGCGCTTTGGTGTTCCGGAGCAGAAGATAGAGGTCGTAGGATATCCGGTGCGGCAGGCGTTCCTGAACGCACCGGGTAAGGAAGAGGCTCGTAAACGTCTCGGGCTCGGGAACCGGTTTACCTGCG
Organism: Rubrobacterales bacterium; assembly: GCA_038199155.1. GTDB lineage: Bacteria > Actinomycetota > Rubrobacteria > Rubrobacterales > Rubrobacteraceae > JBBPZK01. The sequence continues at coordinate 4,914 of JBBPZK010000209.1, forward strand.
TGGTCGCGTTCGGGGGAGAAGGAGTCGGGGGGCGACAACCGCGTTTGGTCCGTACCCTGCTCGACGCCAAAGTTGCCCCGCAAGTCGTCGCCATAACCGGCAGGAACGAGGCCCTGAAGAAAGAGTTGCTCAAGTTGCGTGTAGCTCCTGGCAGGCTCAGGGTCGAGGGCTTCGTGGGGGACGTGTCCGGGTATTTGGCGGCGGGCGACGTGTTCGTTGGCAAGGGAGGCCCGGCCTCGGTCTATGAGGCTCTGGCCGTCGGGCGTCCCGTGCTGCTCACCGGATACGCGGGGCTGAATGAGCGGGGCGTAGTACGATTCATCGAGCGCCGGAGGTTGGGACACTACGTCAGGGACCGGGAGACGCTGTTGGAGAAAGTCAAGCTATATGCCTCGGACCCTTCTTACGCGGAGGAGGTAGCGGCGCGCTGCCGCGAGTTGGACCTGGAGTCAAAGACCGAGCTTCTGGCACGCTACATCGTCCGTTACGCCGGCGGGGAGACTTGAAACGGGGCGCGGTCGCGCTCGTCGTGAGCGTCGCGCTCGGTCTGGTGGGTCTCTACGTGGTGGCGGGAGCGGAGATCTTCCAGCCTGGGACCTATCGCGTTCGGGATTGGAGTTTCCTGGCGATAGTCGTCGGCTTTGTCGCGCTGCTCGCCCAGTGGCTTGCTCCGCCGGCGAAGATAGCGCTTCTGTGCCGGGCTCAGAGAATACCGTTGCCCTACAGTTCGGCGCTTTTGGTACATCTCGCGTCGGTGCTTGGGGGGGCTGCGACGCCGAGCAGTTCGGGGCAGGGGCCGGTTATCGCGGTTGGGCTCCAGCGGCGGGGTGTCTCGCTCGGGAAGGGGGTCGGGGTGGCGATGCAGATCATCATCCTGGACCTCATCTTCTACGCGTGGTCCGTTCCGTTGGGGCTCGGGTATTTGATCTACTCGAATACTTTGAGGCTTCCGTATGGGGTCGAACTGCTGACCTTCGGGGCGGTCGCGCTGTCTATCGCCGGGGCCGTGGTTCTGGAGCGTTACCCGCGTCTGATCGTCCGCCTCATACTCGCCATCAGGAAGTGGCCTCTATTGCGGCGTTTCGACTCCCAGCTACAGGAGATCGCCCGCGACTACTACCACAGCATCCGCGCCTACTCCGGGATGTCTTTTTCGTCCTGGATCCTACTCCAGGTACTTACGGGTTTCGGTTGGTTTGGCGGGTTCACTATCCTCTGGGCCATCCTGAGACTCTACGGCGTCCAGACCGACCTCATAGTCATCTTGTCTATCCTGATCAGCCTGACACTCGTCTCCCACTTCGTCCCGACACCGGGAGGCTCGGGCTTTATAGAGGCGGCCGTGGGTCTTGCCGTCGGTACCCATCCCGGAGGCGTCGTCGCGGCGGCGGTCCTCGTCTGGCGCGTCGCGAGCTTCTACCTCATCTTTCTAGTTGGTCCGCTGGCCGTGTGGCTTCTGTACCATCGTCGGCCGGTGGCCGGCGGTGGAGACCGGAAGCCCGGATAAAGAACGCGTCCCTGATGACGGTCGGCAGCAGAGACATGACTCGTGATGGATAAGCATCAAGGGTGGCGAGCCTGCGTGCCGGAGCCCGTCGCGAAAGAGCCCGCTTGACGATAAAGCTGGCGACTTTCTCAGGGCTAGTCGAGTTTTCGCTTCCCCAGAGAGGGCTCTTCGAGAAGGCTTCGAGATAAGAGTCCCAGCCGTCGCCGGAGTTGGACAGTTCCTGCCGCAACGCTGTCTTCGCTTTCTCCGAGAAGCCGGTCTTCATCGCGCCGGGCTCCACGACCATCACCTCTACACCCCAGGGCGCGAGCTCCATGCGCAGAGAGTCGGAGAGCGCTTCGAGGGCATACTTGGAGGCCGAGTACGCGCCCATGAAGGGCGTCACGATAAAGCCGTTGGTGGATGAGACGTTGACGATCCTACCCCACCCTCGCCGCCTCATCCCCGGAGCAACCGCCCGAGCCAGACGCAGCGGTCCGTAGGCGTTCACGTCGAACTGCAACTCCACATCCTCGAACGCCTGCCGCTCCAGCGCATCCGGCTTCGCCAAACCCGCCACGTTCACCAGCAAGTCCACGCCTTCGCCACTCCGCTCTATAGTTCCAAGGGCGTCGGTGATGCTCTCCTCCGAAGTCACGTCCAGCGCCAGAACGTGGACGCCTTTCAGGTCCTCCGGCTGATCTATATCCGCCGCCCAGACCGTAACTCCCTCGTCTCGCAGCTTGAGGGCGGTAGCCTGTCCGAGGCCGCCCGACGCCCCCGTGACCAGCGCCACCGATGGCCGTTTTAGTAGACCCACGCTTCGCAGCCAGGTTCCTGTCTCGCGCATGCCTTGTTCTAGTCCGTACTCGGGCTCGAAGCCGAGGACCCTGGCAGCCTTATCGTGCGGGAAAACGGCCCGGCTGGTCATCGCGCCGACCATCTCGGCCGAGACCCTGGGGCGTCGTCCTAGAAGACTCTCCGCTCGCCCGGCCGTCTGCGCCCCGGTTCTAGCCAGTGACGCCGGCACGTGGCGCAGGGGTTTGCCCGCCAGCTTCGCGTAACCGCCGAGGAAATTATTCCAGGTCTCGGGGCCGGAGCCGATGTTGAACGCCTCGTTCGTCGCTTCGGGAACAGAGCCGGCTAGCTCGAAAGCCTGGGCCACGTCCTCGACGTAGACCGGGTCGGCAAGGTCTTCTCCGTCTCCGATCGCCACCGGCAATCCTTTGGAAACAGCGCCGAAAGGCACTTCCGTCCACGACGGAGACTCGGGACCGTAGATCATGGTCGGACGCAACACCACCAACTCCACACCAACCCGCCCGGCCTCGCGCCGGGCCACCTTCTCGGCCTCTATCTTCGTGTCGCTGTAGAGGTCCCCGACGCTCCAGGCCGGCGACTCCTCGGTAATGATTCCCTCCTGAATCGGACCATATACCGTGATGCTGCTGGCGAGCACCACCCGCTCCGCGCCGGTCTCCGCCGCCGCCCGGATAACGTTCTCCGTTCCGCCGATGTTGACCGCGTAGGCTAACTCCTCGTCGAAAGGGCTCCCCATCCAGGCCGCCAGGTGGAAGACGACCCGGCAATCCCGCGTCAGCTCCTCCAGCGCCGCCGGCTCCCGCACGTCGCCGCGCACTGGCTCTGCCCCCAACCCGCGCAACCGGGCCACATCGGCCTCCTTGCGCGCTAAGGCTCTCACCCGGTTTCCGTTTCGCAGGAGGCGTCGTACCAGCGTCCCTCCGAGGGAGCCCCCAGCCCCGGTAACAGCAACCGTCGTAGAAGAAGTATCCATCACAGGCGCATCCTTTCGAACATGGTTTTCTCTTTTGTAGCAGCTTTCTATCGGTCGCGGAGTAGGGAAGTGTAGATCTCCTCCAGCCGCCGGCCGCTTTCGTGGATGTCATGTACCCGCGCCGCGCGGATAGCATTCTCTTTTATCCGCGCGAGTTCCGCCGGTCTTTCCAACAATCGGGAGATCCCACGCGCCGCTTCATCTATTCGGCCCACTTCGTAGCAGAGCCCGCAATCGGATTCCCGGATCATCTCGCAGACCGCGCTCGTCTCTGACATGAGCGCCGCCACCGCGCATCCCCGCACCATCGCCTCCAGCGTGGCGATGCTCTGGAGCTC
>JBBPZK010000210.1:0-11848 GCA_038199155.1 Rubrobacterales bacterium
CGACCGACATGCCGTCGTCGCCACACAGCGTCTCCGCGAGCCGGTCGATGACCAGCGGATCTGCGCGCTTGGATTCCTGCGCGCGACAGTAGGCCGTCCAGAGCGCCGTCGCGTAGTGAGTGATAGTTGGCGGCGCGGGAGGGTTCGGGCGCCGGAATTGGTCGGGCGGGGCGGCTGGGTCAACGCCCCTGAAGGCCTCTCTCTGGCGTCTCTCCGGGGTAAGGTAATCCTGCTGGATTTCTGGTCTTTCTGCTGCATCAACTGCCTGCACGTCATAGAAGAACTGAGGCCGCTGGAGGAACGCTTCGGTGACTCTCTCGTGGTTGTCGGCGTCCACTCGCCCAAGTTCGAACACGAGAAGGACCACGCCGCCCTGGAACGGGCCGTTGCCCGCTACAACGTCCGCCACCCGGTCCTCGACGACCCGGACCGGGCTACCTGGGACCAATACGGTGTTCGCGCCTGGCCGACTCTAATACTCGTGGACCCGGAAGGTTACGCGCTCGCCGCCGTCGCCGGGGAAGGAAACGCCCGCGCCCTCGGACGGACCATCGAAGAGATCACCACCTACCACAAAGACCGAAACACCCTGAACGAAGAGCCCCTACGGCTGCCCGCGCCAAAGATACGGAGCGGCGCCCTACGCTTCCCCGGCAAGATCTCCACCGGCCCGGAAGACCTTTTCGCCGTCTCCGACTCCGGCCACAACCGCTTTGTCTTGGCGCGTTTGGAGAATGGGAGAGCGAGCGTCGTAGCTGTCGCCGGAACCGGAGCTCGCGGCGCTTCGGACGGCGGGTTCTCGGACGCGACCTTTTCAGACCCGCAAGGGCTGATGTTCCTGGACGAGGGTACGCTGCTCGTCGCGGATACGGGAAATCACCTGATCCGCAAACTCGACTTGGAGAACGAAACCGTGGAGACCGTCGCGGGCAACGGAAGCCAGGCCCGGTGGGGCGCATCCGGTGGGAAAGTCCTCGGCACGGCCCTCAACTCGCCATGGGACCTGGAGTTGTGGGACGGGAAGGTCGTTATCGCGATGGCCGGGCCGCACCAGCTCTGGGCTCTGGACCTGTCGCGCGACGAAGTCTCCGTGCTCGCCGGGAGCGGTGCGGAGAGCATCATGGATGGCCCGGCGGATCAAGCTGCGATGGCCCAGCCGAGCGGACTCTCCGCCGACCCCGACGGAGAACGCCTCTGGGTCGTAGACTCGGAGACCTCCTCGCTCCGCTACCTGGACCACTCCGGCGAACTTCATACTTCCATCGGCAGCGGCCTCTTCGACTTCGGATACACTGATGGTTCCGCCCCAGACGCGCTCCTTCAGCACCCCCTGGGCGTGGTCGCTACGGAGAATGGTCCCATTGTCTGCGACACCTACAACTCGGCCCTTCGACGTTTCGACCCCGACAAGAATATGCTCACCACAATAGCCCGCGATGGACTCGCCGAGCCCTCCGGGGCGTCATTTGTGGAGGATAACTTGCTGGTGGCGGATACCAACAACCATCGTCTGGTACTGGTGAATGCTGACGGTGAGGTCTCGCCGCTTTCGCTTTCGGGGCTCGAACCACCCGCTCTCGTCGCGGCGGGAGGACCTGTCGCGTTTCGGTTGGGACCGGTCGAGTTGGCCGGAGATGTCGAGTTGGCGGCGACGCTCTCCGTTCCAGAAAACGAGAAGCTAGACGCCACGCTCGGGCCGCCGGTGCAGCTCTCCGTCTCCTCCGAAGAGTTGCTGCCGGATGGAGGGTTGGTGGTTTCAGGGGATGAGTTGCCCGCTCGGGCCACGCTCGCGCTAGCCAGGGCGGAAGGGAGCCTGGACGTACTGCTCAGGGTCGGAAGCTGCCGGGACGGTGAGGTGTGTGGTCTCTCTGAGCGGCGGTGGCTAGTGGAGGTGCGGCGCGACCCGGAGGGATCGCCCCGTATACAACTGGGTCTCGGAGAAGGTTAGCGCGTCACAGACGATAGTCACAGTCGCGAGGAGAATAGAAAACGGGTGGTAGCGATAGTTTCCGGAGGAGTTTCGCCGGGGCTTTGGGTGTGGCATCATCCGGGTGAGAGCCAACAGTAACGGCGTAGAGTCAAACATGAGATATAAGGTGGTGATCCCCGATGGCGGGAGGATCAATGCGGGCGGCTATCCTGGAGGCACCGAACGCGGACCTGATTATAGAGGAGATACCTGTTCCCGAACCTCGTAGGGGAGAGGTGCTGGTCAAGGTGACGGCCTGCGGAGTCTGCCACACCGACCTGCACGTCATCAAGGACGAGACGGCCTTCCCGACGCCGGCTGTCCTGGGACATGAGATCACCGGCACCGTGGAGGCCCTAGGACCGGGTCTCGAAGACCGGCAAGAGGAATTGCGAGAAGGCGCTGCGATAGCGGCGAGCTTCATAATGCCCTGCGGTTCCTGCCGCTACTGCGTCCGGGGAAGGGACGATCTCTGCGAACGTTTCTTCGCCCTCAACCGTCTCAAGGGCGTACTCTACGACGGTGAGACGCGCCTGTTCAGGAAGGACGGAAGTCCTCTGGCAATGTACTCGATGGGCGGGCACGCCGAGTACGCCGTCGTCCCGGCCACCGATGTCTTCCCGCTGCCCGAGGAGTTGCCGGCGGAGGAGTCGGCTATCTTAGGATGTGCGGTGTTCACAGCTTACGGGGCGGTGCGCCACGGGGCGAACCTCGGGGCTGGAGAAAGGGTTGCGGTGGTTGCGACGGGTGGCGTCGGGTCGAACGTAGTCCAGATCTCCCGCGCTTTCGGCGCTTCGCAGGTCATAGTAGTGGATATCGCGGATGAGAAACTGGAGGCCGCCCGTCGCCTGGGCGCGACCGACGTTGTCAACGGCTCGAAAGAGGATCCGGTGGAGCGGGTACGGGAGCTTACCGACGGAGAGGGCGTCGACGTTGCTTTCGAGGTGCTGGGGCGTCCCGAGACCTTCGTTCAGGCGGCCGGAATGATGCGGGACGGGGGACGGATGGTGGCCGTTGGGATAGCTCCGGGCCAGACCACGGCTCCCATCGGCATCACCCAGATCGTACGTCGCAGCCAGCGCATCATCGGCTCCTACGGAGCCAGGACGCGAACGGACATGCCGGAGATTCTTTCTCTGGCCGCCAGAGGTTTCCTAAACCCCAAAGAAACGGTCTCCCGGAAATTCTCGCTCGATGAAGTAGACGCGGCCTACAAGGCGCTCGACCGTGGTGAGATCTCCGGCCGGGCCGTCCTGGTGCCGTGACCGGACGATTTTCCAGAGGCTCCGGCTAGTAGACGCTTCGCATGGGGGTATGGCCCGAATAAAACGGGACTTGCGCGCTTCCAGAACCGTTTCGCCCGGAGGAGTTCCGGCGCCGAACCTCGCCTTTAAGAGTTGCCGGAGCCATCCTCGTCGTCGCCTTCGGGGGGAGCGTAGAGGGTGTCGCCTTCCGGGGAGCTGTAGTCTACCTCCCGTATCTTACCTTCGGCGAGCGCTACACCAATTGCCCTGTCGAACTCGCCCTTGTACCAGTAGTGGGCTCCGACGATCTGCGCGAGCCGCCGCCGCCCGGTGACGCCCATGCGCTTGAGCGTTTTGGCTATCTGCTCTACCTCTAACCTTATGTCCTCGTCCCTGTTTCTGTCGCGACGGAACGACGCTTCCCGCGATAACCAGTCCATTTGCAGATCTACCCTTTTCTACCAGACCACGAGTTTATCTCCATCTGCTGCTTCCTCTTCCCTAATAGAGCAAACAATACGGAATCATTGTGATCCAGGCCGGTTAACTTCCTGCAAAAGTGGGTTAGTTTTTCATAAAGGATCGGTTAACCTGTTTGTGTAATCCTCTTCTATTCCTCGAAGATCCTGGAAATATCGGGACGTACGAATATGCTGGTTGCCCAGTCGAGCAGTACCTGCGCCCGGTCGAGGTTGTGGCCGAATTCTCTAAAGTAGATTTCTCTCCATACTAGAGCGCCGAGGAAATCGTCGATCAGGACGCTACTCTTGCCGAGGTCCACGAACTGGCCTGGCTGCTCGTAGCTGAAAGGGGCAATGCTTTCTCCTCGGGTCTCCGCAAAAATCACCTGACACCCGACACCATGCGAAGCTTAACGAAAGCTTTACGGGACCTTTGCCAACGGCGGTGCGTGTATTGGCGGGATGGTAGACAATTCGGATAGTGCGTAAGAGTAACCGGGAGTATGCGAGGAGGTCTCATGTCCGAAGACAACGACGCCCTGATCCATCAGGCCAAACAGGTCCTCGACTTTAACTGGACCGGCGACTACACGAAGCCCGGTCCACGCCTCTACCCTCACCAATGGTCGTGGGACTCGGCCCTCATCGCCATCGGCTACTCTCACTACGATTTGGATAAGGCTGAGAAAGAGTTCCACCACCTCTTCGACGCGCAGTGGAAAAACGGGCTCGTACCCCAGATCGTCTTCAACCCGAATCTCCACAATTACTTCCCCGGCGCAGGCTTCTGGCACGCCAGCGAGAGCCCCGACGCCCCGGATAGCCCCAGGACATCGGGCGTCGTCCTGCCGCCCGTTCATGCAACCGCCGTCCTACTCGTCCACCGCAACTCGAAAGACGGCGCGAAGGATTTCCTCCGGTACGCTTTCCCGAAACTCGCAGCCTGGCACGAGTACTTGTATAGGGAGCGCGACCCGGAGGGCGAGGGGCTCGTTTACATAAGGCATCCCTGGGAGTCGGGGATGGACAACTCGCCGGTTTGGGACTCCATAATGGAGAGGATGCAGCTCAGTCCCGAGGAGATCCCCTCTTACCACCGGGCCGACACGCACGCCGTCTCCTCGCAGGACCGGCCGACCAGCGCCTCCTACGACCGCTTCGCCTACCTGGTCAAGTTCTTCGCCGCCCGCGAGTATGACGAGGCGAGGATCCGCAAAGACTGCCCGTTCCTGGTGCAGGACGTCCTCTTCAACTCCCTGCTCTGCAAGTCTGGAAAAGACCTGGCGGAGATAGCGCGTATCCTCGGAGAAGACCCCGCGCCTTTCGAGGAGAACGCCCGGCGCACTGCCGAAGCCGTCAACGAGAAGCTCTGGGACGAGGAACGCGACATCTATCTCGACTACGACCTCGTCGCCGACCGTCCGCTAAAAGTCTACTTCACGCCCAACTTCTCGCCTCTTTTCGCGGGCATCCCGGACGAGGATCGCGCGAAGCGGATGGTCGAGAAGATGAAAACCCCGAACTACGGCCTCTCGGATGAGGATATGACGCCTCTACCGAGCTACGATGTGCACGGCTACGGGTTCTCTCCGGTCCAGTACTGGCGCGGGCCGGTTTGGTTGAATATAAACTGGTTTATGATGCACGGGCTGGCCGACTACGGGTACGACAAGCACGCGAAGAGGCTCCGGCGGACCATCGTGGATCTTTGCAAGAACGGAGGCTTCAACGAATACTTCGATCCCTTCGACGGCAGCGTCCACGGCTCGGACTTCTTCTCCTGGTCGGCGGCGCTGTGCCTGGATGTATTGATGGACAACGGTTAGAGAGGAAAGCGTATGCAGCTAGAGAACAAGGTCGCCATCGTCACCGGGTCTTCGCTCGGGATCGGGCGGGCCATCGCGGTCGCTTTCGGACGAGAAGGCGCCTCGGTCGGAGTCAACTACAGGAGTCACCCGGAGGAGGCGGAAGAGGTCATCGGGGAGATCGAGAAAGCCGGAGGCAAGGCCGTCTTCGTCCAGGCCGACGTCTCAAAGCCGGAAGACGTGCAGAACCTGGTCCAGAAGACCGTCGAGGAGTTCGGGCGGCTGGACATCATGGTCAACAACGCCGGGATGGAGGAGAAAGTCCCGTTCCTTGAGACGCCGTTCGAGTTGTTCCAGCAGGTCATCTCCGTTGACCTCGCCGGGGTCTGGCTCGGCTGCCAGGAAGCAGGCAAGCAGATGGTCGAGCAGGGTGACGGTGGACGGATCATCAACATATCCTCCGTCCACGAGGACCGGCCGATGCCGACCAACGCCACTTATTGCGCGGCGAAGGGCGGCGTCAGGATGCTGATGCGGACGATAGCCGTCGAGCTCGCCCCGCACGGCATCACGGTAAACAACGTCGCGCCGGGCGCCATAAAGACCCCCATAAACGAGGAACTCGAAGACAACCCCGAGCAGATGGAGGAGTTGCTCTCGGAGATCCCACTGAACAGGATGGGCAAGCCGGAGGAGATAGCGGACCTGACTCTCTACCTCGCCTCCGATGCCTCGGCCTACGTCACCGGCAGCACCTTCGTCATAGACGGCGGCATGATGCGTCACGCCGGAAGCCTGTAGGACGCAGTGACGGAGCCTGTGGCGAAGCCCGCGCCGTTCCGGTTCGGCGTCAGCCAGTTCACGACCACGCCCTGGAGCTTCGAGCATGACGTGGAGGAATACGCCCGGCTCGGCGTAGATACTATCGAGGTCTGTGAGTTCAAGCTGGACGTGGGTCAGGGTCGGGCCGAGGAGCAACTCACGCTCGTCGCCGATGCGGGCCTCGAAATTAGCTCGGTCCAGCCCGCCGTCCGAACGCTCTACCCCAGCCGCACCCAGCCACACCCCGAAGACCTGGACGAGCGGATAGACCATTTCCGGAGCGCTATCGAGCGGGCGGCCCCGTTCGCGCCGGGCGTACCTTTCGTCTGCAATACCGGCCCGTCGCCAGGAGGGAACGTCCTAGATGCTATAGAGACGGCTACGAAAGAGTATCGGGTGCTGGCGGACTTCGCCGGGGAGTTCGGGGTGAAGATAGCTCTGGAGCCGCTCAACCCGGTGCTGATGAATGTGGAGTCGGCTATATGGACGCTGGCGCAGGCGATGCGGGTGGTCGAGGCGGTTGATCGGGAGAATTTCGGCGTCTGCGTCGATACTTGGAACATCTGGCAGAACGAAAGCGTTGTCGAGGAGATCAAAGGTTGCGGCGATCGCATTTTTGTGGTCCAGGTCAGTGACTGGAAGACGCCCCGTTCCTTCGCCGATCGCCACGTCGTCGGGGAGGGTGAGATCCCTACGGCGACCTTGCTGCGGGCTGTCCGTGAGGCCGGCTACGATGGTCCATACACGTTGGAGATCTTCTCCGACGAGGTCTCCGACTCGCTCTGGGACGACGACCTCTCGAAAGTCATCCAGGATAGCCGCAACGGTCTGGAGGACGCCTGGGAGGAGATAGCCGAACCCAAGCGTTAGTAAGACCGCAAAATATTAACCTGCTCTTTACCCGCGGCTAACGGTAGCTTATCGAGCCTTCACATGGTTTTGGGATACTTTGGGGATAGAAAGCGAGGAAAGGACGAATCATGGCCCAGGACACAGACGCTCATCAGCCTCCGATGGAGCCGAGCGGCGAGGCGACCGAGAAGGAGCTTCGCCTGGCGAAGGATCAAGGAGACACGCTCCAGAAGGCGCTGGAGCACATGACCGGAGAGGTCGCCGACGACGGAGGTGAGAAGCCGGCCGGAGAGTACCTGGTAGGGTACGCCGTCGAGGAGGCGGAGGGCATGTACGAGCTGGAGGGCGGGGAGCTCGTGTGGCACAACCCCGAGGACGAGAACGTCCACGTCGAGGTCTCTGTACGGGACGGGGCCGACGGACGCTTTATACCAGGTCTCGAAGTGTACGCGACGCTCATAGACGGCGAGGGTGAAGAGGTCGGCACCCACCGGCAGGCATTCCTCTGGCATCCGTGGCTGTACCACTACGGGCGCAACTGGCACGTCCCCGGAGACGGCGAGTACACGATGAGGGTTCGCATCGAAGTCCCGGACTTTCCCCGTCACGACAAAGACAACGGCAAGCGCTTCGCCGAGCTGGTCGAGGTCGAATTCACGGGGGTGAAGATAGAGACTGGCAGGGAGATAGAGTAACTCAACTCAGCTAGTCAGCCGATCAGCACTTCAGCCGGTCAGCAAAAGGGGTTCGGCCAAACGTCGTATCGAAACCGTGACTAGGATCGCGGCTCGCTCCTGAGCGCAAGACGCTGACTAGCTGAAACGCTGACTAGCTGAATCAGTCATCCGGTCTGCTTCCGGCATGTACCAGCAGGCTGCGACGCCTAGCAGGCCGAGTGCCAGGAGTACGACGAGCACCGCGTCCACTCCCAGGATCTGGGCTAGCAGGCCGAGGGCCGCGAAGGATAAGGTCAGCAGGCCGACGGTGGTGTTCGCGACCGCCTTGTATAGAGGCCGTTCGTCGGTCGGGGCGGCATCGACGAGGTAGCTCTTCCGGCCGACGCGGATGGCGGACTGGGCCAGGCCCACGAGCAGGAAGATCGGGACGTACAAGTAGGGGCTCGCGCCCCCGGAGACGAACAACCCCATGAGGAGCGCGCCGGCCGCCGCCAGCGTACCGGCCGCGGCCCCTAGCCCCATGACCAGCCTGTTCGAGTTCCTATCGGAGAGGCGTCCCCATATGGGGCTGCCTATAAGAGCGGCGACACCGAGGGCCACGATGAAAAGACCAAGCCCTCCGCCGGCGCTGGTAACCTCTCTGGCTCGCAGGGAGTAGAAGGGGATCGAAAGCTCCACGGAGAGGAGAAAGGCTCGGGCGATGATGAACCGTCGAAAGCCGGGTACCCGGACGAGAAGGCCCAGGCCGGACTTCGCTTCGCTCAAGGTGTTGCGGCTCCCCGTCGTGGCTCCCGGTTCTTCGGTCGTTAGCGAGAACAGGAAAGCCGCCAGAGCCCAGAGCGTTGCAGCGACTCCGAGGAGGACCACGAAGACTCCGACCCCGGCGTTAGTACCTACCCGGCCGTAGAGGATCAGGCCGGCCAGTATGGTGAAAGCGCCCCCGATGGTGGACCTCAGGCCGAGGAGTTGACCCCGCTTGCCTTTCGGTATCGTCTTGCCCATCACGTCGCTGAACGCGACGGACCCGACCCCGCTCGCCGCGCTGAACACTGCGAGCGCCCCGACTATGACCCAGCCCGCTACGGTGCCGCTCATGGTCAGGGCGGCGAAGAGCATCACCAGGAGTGAGATCGCCTGGGTGACGCCCGCCCCCACCCAGAACCACTTGCGCCGGGCGTAGGCGCGCATCTTCCCGGAGACGGCGAGTTGGGGCAGGAGAGACCCTCCCTGGCGCACGGGTTCGAGCAGACCGACCAGGGCCACCGGGGCGCCGAGCGTAGCGAGCAACCAACTCAGGACCAGGCCGGGACTGGCGATCTGCTCGGCCAGTTTGGTGGCGGCTCCGTTGGCGGCGTTGAGCAGGAAATTTCTCGGGGCCTCTCTGCACGCTTCCTCCGGGATCGCGTCGCAAGTATGCCCTTCCGGGTCCTCGTCGGTCACCCACTCGTACAGACGCTCTGGAAACGCCCGTCCCTCTATAGCCAACTCATATCTTCTTCACGCTAGCGTCACTCTCCTGGCTGGAATTACGTTTCCACACTTGCCGCACGCTACTCCAGCTTTATGAAAGCTTCGTAAGAGCAAGTTGCCGTACCGTAAAGGTCTCGTTAACTATTTCGTGGCGTTCACCAATACCACATCCCGTCCTCCCGGATGGCTTGCGGAGCCAAGACCGCCTAAAGTCTGTCGTCGGACTTGGGATAACAGGCAGTGGATTACGACGGGTTTCGGTCGACGGCTCGTAAAGAATCTGGTTAATATGGCGGCTCGGGTCGTAAAATGTCGGTAGCGCGGGTAAAACATCAGGCAGGTACACAGAGAAGCCGACCGGAGAAGAAGATGCCCTCAGTAGATCGCACGGAAGGCCACTGGTACAACAGGCTCACTCGGGGCGCTCCCCTGGCCGTACTCCTCGCGGCCGCGCTGTTCATCGGGTACGAGTTGATCCCGGTTCTGGAACTCGTGGCGATATCCGCCTTGATAGCCTTGGTCCTCCGAACGGTCGTGAACTACTTCTCCAGCCTGGGGCTAAAGCCGTGGTTGTCGAGCATCGTGCTTGTGTTGGTCCTGGGAGCATTGCTGGTCTTTCTGTGGGTTTTCGTGGCGCCACGCGTTCTACAAGAGCTTTACGCCCTCGTTGGTTCGAACGCTTCCGGGTCTCTGAACTCGCTGACGAGGTTGTTCCAACAGTTGCACGACAGCACGGGCCTTTTCCCGAACGTCGCCAGCCTCTCGAACCGGCTGAAAGGTTTTCTCGACCAGGAGCTCCAGTCGCTGCCCCGGCTGACGATAGCGCTGGGAGGAATAGCCGTGGACATCGTGGCCGTGTTCTTCCTATCCATCTACTTCTCCATAAGCCCCGGTTCGCTCATAAACGGAGGTTTGCGTTTCGTTCCGCAAGAGCACCGGGGGGAGTTCAAATCGGTGATCGAAAACCTCAAGGTCAGGCTTCGCGGTTGGATCCTCGGCACCGTAGTCGCGATGTTCGTGGTCGGGACGGGCGTCGGGGTCGGCCTCTGGCTTATAGGAGTTCCACTACCTTTTATCTTCGGTATCGAAGCGGGCTTGCTAGAACTTGTCCCATACGTCGGGCAAGTGGTCGCCGCCACCCTGCCGTTGCTCGTGGCGCTGACTATCTCTCCGGTAAAGGCGCTGCTGGTCGTGGTTCTGTTCCTGATCGTAGACCAACTCGACGGCCAACTCATACAGCCGCTAGTCATGGGCCATCAGGTCCGCCTGCACCCGGCGGTCGTGCTCATCTCCTTCCTGGCCCTGGGCAGCCTGCTCGGGCTGGCCGGCGTGGTCCTGGCGGTCCCGGCGGCGGCGTTCGTGGCCGTCCTCCTGGAAGAGACGGTCCTGAAGAAGGATTCCGATTCTCAAGAGAAGAAAGAGTCGGACGAGCAGAGGTCCGAAGAAGAACCGCTACCGGCGGGCAGCGGCTCCAAGCCCTGACAAACTCTTACGAGAGCGCATCTCCGAAAGCCCGGACGACCTCGAACGGGTCCGTGGCGACCACCGAGGCTGCGTAGAGCTCCATCGCCCCTACGTCCGAGGTCCGGTTCGACGGGTCCCCCCGGTCCACGAGATGGACGACCACTGGGAACCCGGACCAGTCCTCCTTCGCGCCGGATAGTGGCGGAAGGTAGAAGGCGACGTTGAAGCTTTCTACACCGAGGGTTTCGACGTAACCTCTCAGGGCTTTCGCGACCGTTCGGCGGAGGGCTTCGTCTCCGAGGTCGGAGCCGAGGATCACGGCTTCCTTCTCCTTGATGGGCGTGAGGCTCGCGAAGGCCCTGACTCCTTCCGGGACGGGTATTCCTAGACCCAGCGCGTCGTGGAGTCTGTACAGGTCGTCGAAGTAGTTGGTTCCGTATTCTTCTCTATAGGAGGCCGCCGTCCGGCGCAGATACTCGACCTTTGGGTAGTGCATCCCGCGCGTGGCCGTGACCTGGGCATGGCCGTGGATTATGGAGCCGCCTGCCCGCCAGAGACAGTTCCACATCAAGAAGAGGTATCGGGCTTCGGGGTCCGCCTCTTGCGCCTTGCGGCCCCATTCTAGGCCGACGGAGATGTAGTCCGAGACTTTCTCGGGGGTGAAGTGGAGCGGGTTGTGGTCGTCGAAGACGATGATGCCGTGGAAGCCGTCGTACTTGGCGATATTCGAGGCCGTCACCGAGTGTTCGCCCCAGACGCGACCGAAGGTGTCGGCGGGCGTGCCTTGTTCGGGGTTGCAGAACGGGTCGCCTCTGGTAGCTTCGATCTCACCTTCCAGGTCCGTATCCACTCCGGTATCGAGAGGGCGGGAGGCGCGCAGGCCGTTGAAGAGCGTGCCTTCAAGCGTCACCCGGTTCGTGACCTTCACTATCCGTTGTTCGCGCACGACCTCCACAGAGCCGAAGGATTTCTCGATCCAGGGTTCCATACTCTCCGGCGGATCTAGCCTGCCGGTCGTTTCGGTCACGTCGAGGATGCGGCGGACGAGTTTCTGATCTGCATCGGGGAGCGTTTCTATGAGGGC
>JBBPZK010000211.1:0-2239 GCA_038199155.1 Rubrobacterales bacterium
AACGGGCGCTCGTGGTCTCCGGCGGCGGCAACAACGGCGGCGACGGCTTCGTTATCGCCCGCGAACTACACCTGGTCGGAGTCGATGTGGCGGTGCTCGCGACCAAAGACGAGTATTCGGGAGACCCGGAGGTAAACCTCGGGGTCTTGAGGAACCTGGATTTGGAGGTTGTCGGTCCGGAGGCGCTCGGGTCGGAACTTGGGCGGGCGGACCTTGTGGTGGACGCGCTGCTCGGAACTGGTTTCTCGGGAGAGGTGCGGGAGAAGGAGGCCGCCCTGATCCGGCGGATAAACGACTCACCGCTCCCCGTCATCGCAGTGGACGTGCCCTCCGGCGTGAACGGCTCTACGGGACAGGTAGATGGAGACGCTATCTACGCGGACCTGACCATCTGTGCGCACGCAGCGAAGGTCTGTTGTGTGATCTCTCCGGGCCGGGAGCACGCCGGGAAAGTTGTCGTCGTGGACATCGGTATCCTCCCCGAAGCGGACGTGGAGCCTTCGCTTTCGTGGACGGACGAAGACTCGCTGCGCGGCATCATCCCGCGCACGGTCGAGCCCGCGCACAAATATTCCGCCGGGGCCTTGCTCGTCGTCGCGGGCTCCCGCAGCATGACTGGGGCCGCCGTTATGTCCGTCGGCGGGGCGCAGCGGACCGGGTGCGGCATAGTCTTCCTCGCAATCCCCGAGAGTGCTGCCGCTGCGGTAGACCTCCAGCTAACAGAGGCCCTCGTTTCCGGCGGCCCCGAGGATGAAGAGGGCTACCTGAGCGAAAGAGCGCAGGACTTCATACTGGAGCGCGCGGAGCGTGCGTCGGCGCTCGTGGTCGGGCCGGCCATCGGCTCCGGAGAAGGGGCCCGCCGCCTGGTCGAAGGCATCCTCGCCGGTACGGACCTTCCTATCCTCCTCGACGCCGACGCCCTCACTAGCCTCTCCGGATCCGAAGCCCTCGCCAAAAGAGATGCCTCGACCGTGATTACACCCCACGCCGGGGAACTCGGACGCCTGCTAGGCTCGGGCGCGAAAGAGGTCTCCGCCAACCGGCTGCATTCCGCTAGAGAGGCCGCAGAGAAGTATGGCTGCTGCGTCCTCCTCAAAGGTTCGGATACGTTGGTCATCCACGGCGATAGGATGGCGGTCAACTCTACCGGGGGCATCGCGCTCGCTACCGCCGGGACCGGAGACGTACTCTCAGGAGTCATAGGCGCGCTCCTCTCGCGAGGGATGGACCCTTACGAAGCAGCCCGCGCCGGAGCCTGGATACACGGCCGGGCGTCGGAGCTTTGGCTCGAAAAAACGGGCTGGCCGGCTGAGAGCCTGATCGCCACCGACCTGCTACCTTACCTGCCGCGGGCCATCGGCGAGCTTCTTTAGATCTCACGCTCTCCGGTCTCGGTTCCGGCGCAGACTACCTCGAACATTAGCTATCTTACGAGTTGTGAGATCTCACCAATAACAATCCCGCGAGACCTAAAGTCGCGAGCGTCGTCGCTGCGAATGCGGGCAAGAGCGGTGGACCTCCGGTATCCGGCAACCTTTGCTCCGACCGGACCTTGGCTATCGGCTGGGAGGGAGGAAAACCTTTAGCCGTGCATATTGCAGCTTCTTTCTGAAACGCTCGCCTTACTCCAGCCTGTTCGGTGGGGGCGGTGGTTTTGAGAATGCGCTCACGTCCCTGGAGAAGCTCACGACACGGGGTCATAACGTCACCACCGATCACGAGCATGCCGTCTTTGGTTACTTGATACTCTGGTATCTGTGCCGGGCGGCCTCCTACTGTAGTACCGAAGGACGCGAGGGCTGCAGAGGCGAACACTAACGTGCCCAGAACGGATAGTGCAACCAGCAACGATACTTTTCTCATGATGCCTCTTCCGCTCGTTTGAACTCCCCCTCGGGGAGCGCGATGTTTGCATCTTTAGATACTTATATTCTAGCCGGGGTGTGCAGTGTGGGTCAAGCGGTGGCCGGAGTTGCGGTGTCAGGTGCATCGGACAGTTGGAATAGAAGCATCGTGGGGTAGGTTTGTGAGATTTACGGTAGTATCGGGGTGTAGGAGTTTCGGATGGGCAAGAGTATCGGGGAGTTGGAATTGGAGCAGCGGGACATTAGGGGGCTTGAGGTCAGGGACGTGATGGAGTCTGATTGGCCCACGCTCGGAGAAGAGGATACGGTGGAGCGGGCGATCAAGCTCTTCGCCGAGGGTCGTATCTCCGGGGCTCCGGTGGTGGTGGATGGGA
>JBBPZK010000212.1:0-4286 GCA_038199155.1 Rubrobacterales bacterium
CTCGACCACTACAGAGCACCCCGGATGCCTCGTGCCGCTACACGTTTTGCGAGACCGCTACGGCCTAAAAGTAAACCTCATCCCACCTCCCGTTACGGCGGAGAAAGTCGCCGACGCCATGACCCCGAAGACGCGCCTGGTCTCGCTCTCCCACGTGGACTGGACCACCGGCGAAGTGTTGCCGCTCGCGGAAATATGCGCCGTGGTCCGTGAGCACGGCGCGCTCTCCCTCGTGGACGGCGCACAATCGGTCGGGAACATAGAGGTGGATGCGCCCGCAACCGGCGCCGACATGTACGCCTTCACCGGCCACAAGTGGCTCATGGGTCCGGAAGGCATGGGCGCTTTCTACGTCCGGCCCGGCTGCGACTCCTACAGCACCAATGTGGGATACGCCGCCCTCGCCGAAGGAGCAACCTTCGACCACGAAGGCAACTACGAGCTAGCTTCCGGCGCCCGGCGCTTCGAGGCCTCGACGATGAGCGCGGCGCTCGCCGAAGGGTTCGCGGCGGCCGCCGAAGCAGCACATGAGCGAGGCTCGGCGGGCCCGGAGGAGATAAGGAGCCGAGCCGACTACCTCATGGACCTGCTCTCGGAGGTCCCAAACCTGACCCTCCGCTCCCCCCGCCAGGCCCAGTCGGGCCTCGTGAGCTTCGAGGTGGAAGGCATAGTTCCAAAGGACGCCGTCGGGAGTCTCCTGGAACAGAAGTTCGTCGTCCGCTTTATCCCGGATCCGCAACCCTACATACGGGTTAGCACCCACCTTTTCAACGCCGAGGAAGAGTTGGATGCGCTGGTGGAATCCATCCGCCGGTTGTAGTCCGGAGTGCTGGGTTTCTAGTTGTCCACTCCAGCCATCTTCAGGAGTACGTCCACGGCCGAGTCGAGGTCCGGGACCAGGTGATCCGGGTCGGCGTCGCGCAGGGATTTCTCGGAGAAGGCTCCCCAGCTCACGGCGACACAGAGGAGACCGGCGGCCCTTGCGGCTTTTACGTCGTGGGGCGAGTCCCCGATGTAAGCCGCTTCTTCTTTCGGGGCGTTGTCGAGCAGTTCCAGTCCCTTCAGGAGCGGGGCCGGATGGGGCTTGTGCTCGGTCGTGTCCTCCATCGTGACGAACTTGTTCACTACTTCTCCGAGGCCGGGGAAAGTGTCGATTGCCATGTCCACGGAGGTGCGGCGCTTGGAGGTAACGACGGCTAGTTTTACGCCAGCGTCCCGGAGCCGGGAGAGTGAATCTTCGACGCCGGGAAACTGGCGGATCAACTCTTCGTGGTGCTCTTTCTGGTAGTCGAAGTAGACCTCTAGTAGCTCTTCGTCGAGTTTTTGGTGGCCGGGACGGTCTCCGGTCAGTAGCGCCATCTGCTCGGGAAGCGGCTGGCCGACGCCGGCCATGAGGACTTCGCGGGAAGGTTCTTCGTCAAGTACCTCCCGGACGGCGTGGCGGAGGCCCTGGTAGATCAGGTCTGTAGTGTCTACCAACGTCCCGTCGAAATCGAAGAGCGCGACCTTGAGCATACGCTACCCGAGGCCGTTTCTCGTGAGCAGGCTTTCCACGTCCCAGTTCTTGAGCTCTTTTATACCGGCCTCGTCGGTCAACTCCAGATGAACCGGAGTCACGCTGATCTCCCCGTCCTCGATGGCGGCGAAGTCCGTGCCATCTTCCCGGTGGTGGCCGGGCGGGTTGTTGTAGATGTCATAGCTCACGCCACCCTCCTCGTCCTTGACCTCGACCAACTCGTCCTTGTAGTACCGGCGGCCGAGTTTGGTGATCCTCGCCCCTTTCAACTCCTCCTCAGGCAGGTTGGGCGCGTTCACGCTCAGGATGCGCCCCGGCGGAAGGCTCTCCAAAGACACTTTCACCAACCGGGTCGTAAATCGAGCGACGGGCTCGAAGTGTAGCTCCCGCCCGACGCGCACGTCCTCCTCCATGCCCGCGTGCCAGGGACGGTCTATGCTCAGGGAGACCGCGATGCCTGGGACCCCGATCACGATCCCCTCAAAGGCCGCCGCAACCGTCCCAGAATAAGTTATATCGTCCCCGAGGTTCTCGCCGTGGTTGATCCCGGACACGACCACATCCGGCTTGAAGTCCATCAACCCGAGTGAGACAAGCCGCACGCAGTCAACCGGCGTCCCGGTGCAGGCGTACCCGACGCCGCCGTCGGCCATCTCGCGCTCCTCAACCCGTATTGGGTTCCCAAAGGAGATGCTGCGGGCCACCCCGGAGCGGTTCCGATCCGGCGCGACCGTCAGGACCTCCCCGATCTCCTCCAGCGCCTGACGAACCGCCAGGAGACCCGGAGCCGTTATCCCATCATCGTTTGTAAGCACTATTCGCATCTTGTTAACTTCTAACTTTTAGCTGTTATTGCCGTGTTCTCTCGAAAGGACACCGATTCTACCATCAGGCGCCTCCAAGCCGAGCGATCACCTGCGAAGCTCAATGTCCAAAAACAAATTAGGCCAATAAGGTAGACAAAATCGCATCCTTGGGTTAGCTTACAATTATGAGAGTTGACCAGAGACATATAGATTCCGTAGACGCTGTAGAATGGTTTAGGCATCGTTCTTACAGCCACAGTCAATTCGCGAACGTCGTGGAGTTGGCCCGGCTCAAGAAGGAGCAGGGGCGGACAGTTAGCCTCGTGTTGCCAGGCCGAAACGTGGCCGACACGATCGGGGGGATAATAGATGAAGTCCACGCCGTTAACGACCAGGCGCCGGCGGGCTCGCCGCTTGTGGACCAGATCCTGGTCGTTGACGCCGACTCGAAAGACGGCACCGCCGAGGTCGCCGCCCGACACGGCGCGGAGGTCTACTCGGAGAACAGACTGATGTCCGAGTACGGGCAGGCGCACGGCAAGGGGGACGCCATGTGGCGCTCGCTCTCGGTGGCGCGGGGAGATCTCGTCATGTTCGCCGACTCCGACACCCGCGACTTCGAGCCGCAGTTCGTATACGGCACTCTCGGTCCCATACTCACCGTGCCGCAGGTACGCTACATCAAGGCGGCCTACCGGAGGCCGTTCAAGAGCAGCGAGAGCGTGGAGCAAGACGGCGGAGGACGCGTAACGGAGCTCTCCACAAAGCCGCTCTTCAACCTCTTCTACCCGGAGCTAACGGGCTTCGTACAGCCGCTCGCCGGAGAATTCGTGGCTGACAAAGAGCTATTCTCGTCCATCCCGTTCCTGACCGGCTACGCGGTGGAGACCGGTATCATGATAGACGTCCTCAAGAGAGTGGGACTCGGCGCGATGGCCCAGGTAGACCTCGGCACCCGCCAGAACCGTCACCAGCACCTGCGGGACCTCTCCCGCATGTCCTACGCCGTGCTCCGGGCGGTCGCCCGGCGGCTCAGGGAAGACGGACGCCTCACACAGGCCAGGGATCAGAGCCTGCCGGAGCAACTCTTCCAATTCTCCGACTACCTGCACGCCGTCGCGACGCCGGATGGTCTGGAGATAAAAGAGTACGTCGAGGAGCTAGTAGAGCGCCCTCCGCTGGCGGAAGTCCTGAAGGTAAGATAGGTTCGGGATGTCCGGGGAGCGGGTCCACGACCTCGGAGGCTCGCTCGGCGGACCTATAGACAAGAGCCAGCACGACCTTCAGGACTGGGAGCGACTCGCCGACGCCATAAACGGAGTCCTGGGTGAGAAGGGCCTCTGGACGAGTGATCAGCACCGCCGCGCCATCGAGAGCCTCGGGGAACGCTACGCCGAACTCACCTACTACGAACGGTGGGCCGCCGCCAGCGAGATGCTCCTCGTCGAGAAAGGCATCCTCACCCCCGACGAGATAGACCGCAAAGCAGCCGAGTTGGACGAACGCTGGGGTGACGGATGACCGGCGGGAAGTTCGCGGCAGGAGAGAAAGTCCGGGTGCGCGCCGATGTGGCAACGGGTCACGTCCGCACCCCGGACTATGTGAGGGGCAAACCAGGACTGGTTGACTCGGAGTTGGGCGAGTTTAGAAATCCGGAGTCGCTGGCCTATGGAGACTCCGGGCTCCCGGAGAAGCCGCTCTATAAGGTGGGGTTCCGGCAGACGGATCTCTGGGAAGGTTACGCCGGGGCGGAGGACGACACTCTTTACGTAGACATCTACGAGCACTGGCTGGAACGGGAGGAGGGCGAATGAGTGAGGACCACGGCCATGAGCATCCGCACGAGGCAGCCGGACAAGGCTCGGAGTCCGGTTGGTACGCGCGGCGCACGCGGGCGATGGAAGCGCTGTTGGTCCAGAAAAGCGTGCTCACGCGGGAGGACATTCGGGGGAGGATCGAGTATC
>JBBPZK010000213.1:0-2570 GCA_038199155.1 Rubrobacterales bacterium
CCGGCCATGGTAACGCGCTCCGCGCTGCAGAACGCGGCCTCTATCGGCAGCTTGGTCGTTACGACCGAGGTGGTGATAGCCGAGCCTGACGCGGCGATGGGCGCGGCGGCGGTAAACCGGGCCGGCATGAACATGGACTTTATGTAGTATTCAGGTCAAGGAGGTAGCGAGGTGGAACAGAACGGAGGACCGGCCCCGAGCGAGACCGTACTTTCGGATTGGGTTGATTACTGGGTCTTTGTTTCTTACATGGCGGGTCCGAACATAGACCCAAACGAGCCAACCAAGCCCGTGAAAGGACAGCCCGAGGTCATAACCACATCTTTCTATCTGGAGAGCTATGGGCCGTTGGGAATAGAGGTCAAACGGAACGTGGGGGATCCCACCCTCTTCATGTCGTGGAGTTCGGTGTTGTACATCCAGGGTCCACCGCCGGGGGTGAGAGAGCAGATCGACCGGGAAACATCGAAACAAAGTTGAGTCCCATACTCGCAATCCACGAGAAGGGCGGATGTAGACGAGAGGGACCGGACAATGGATACAGGGAAAGACTGATAAAGGAGGTCTCAGGGTGGAAGAGAATGGTGGAGGTCCGCTGGCCGCGGTATTCGCGGCGCCGGGGAAGTACATCCAGGGGAGAGGCGCCGTCAGCAGGTTGGGTGAGGTTCTGGAGCAGCTAGGCTCCGGGTCTCCTCTGGTCCTCGGGGATCCCATTGTCTCGGAGATCATGGGCGACGAACTCGATGCGCTGTCCGGGGCCAAGCGTATCGAATTCAGCGGTGAATGTTCTCCCTCGGAGATAGATCGCGTATCGAAAGCAGCCTCGGAGAGCGGCGCAGACGCAGTCGTGGGTATCGGTGGCGGGAAGACGATGGATACCGCGAAGGCCGTAGCCCACCCGGCTGGTTTGCCGCTCGTCATAGTGCCGACCATCGCGTCGACGGACGCCCCGACCAGCTCTTTGTCGGTGGTCTACGACGAGGACGGCGCGTTCAAGGAATACCGTTTCTTCGGCCGCAACCCGGACGCGGTTATAGTGGACACCTCCATCATCGTCGGAGCGCCGGTTCGTTTCCTGGTGGCCGGTATAGGAGACGAGCTCTCCACGTACTTCGAGGCGGATTCCTCGTCGCGAACCCGCAAGCAGACGATGGCTGGAGGGGCTCCGACGCTGGCGGCGGTTACGCTAGCCCGGCTCTGCTACGACACTCTCCTGGAGTATGGTCTAGCGGCGCGGCTCGCGGCTGAGCGAGGCGCTGTAACACCGGCGGTCGAGAAAGTGGTAGAGGCGAACACTCTGCTCTCGGGGCTCGGATTCGAGTCCGGCGGGCTCGCGGCTGCCCACTCTATCCATAACGGTCTCACGGTTCTGGAAGGTACTCATCACTACTGGCACGGTGAAAAGGTCGCTTTCGGGGTGATCTCCATGCTCATGCTCGAAGAACGCCCGGCCGAAATCGTCGAGGAAGTAGTTGACTTTTGCCTGGAGGTTGGTCTACCCGTAACCCTGGAAGATATAGGGATCGAGGAAGCGAGCCGCCAAGACCTGAGCCAAGTCGCCGACGCCGCCTGCGCGGAGGGTGAGACCATCCACAACGAGCCCTTCGACGTGTACCCTCAGATGGTTGTGGATGCCATGCTCGCCGCCGACGCTTTCGGCCGCCAGCGCCGGGCGTTCATCGCCGGCGAGGCCGAGCTTCCGGCCGTTGCCCACTAGCTAGATCATTCCGAACCGCCTCGGGGAAGTATCGTTTCCCCCGGGGCGGTCCTATTCTGCCGATCGAAACAGGCGCGAGTGCAACATAACCTGTATAGTCGCGAGTTCCGAAATTATGAGAAAGGGGCTGGTCAATGAGCACTACTTATATACACACTTGCTACCGTATATTGGACCCCGAAAGGAGCAAGGACTTCTACGCCGGTAAGCTGGGGATGAAGCTGGTTGGGGAGATGCACTTCGACACGGCGACCAACTACTTCTTCGCGATGGAAGCCGACGCATCACAACCGATGCTGGAGCTCACCCACAACCACGATCAAAGCGAACCCTACGACACCGGAGACGGCTCCTCCCACGTCGCCTTCACAGTAGAAGACCTCGAAGGCACGGTGGCGAAACTGGAGCAAGCCGGTGTCGAGATCGCGCTGGCGCCGAAGACGATGACGGTCGAGGGGCACGACTATCACATAGCATTCGTGGTGGACCCAGACGGCTACCGGATAGAGCTCATAGAGAACGGTACCATGAAGGTTGGGGACATTATCCAGTAGATGTGAAAGCCTGGATACGCTGCGGTATACTCATCGCCCGAAACAAGCCGACGTAGCTCAGCAGGTAGAGCAGCTCACTCGTAATGAGCAGGTCAGCGGTTCGAGTCCGCTCGTCGGCTCCATAAAATACCCGCAAATGGCAGGAAAACAAAAACCTTCGGCAGATACACCGGAGGTTTTTGTCACAGCGGTTAGCGTAAGTATTGATCTGGTGCTAGCCTCAGGGTATGAAACCCTACTCGAAGGATCTCAGGCTAAGAGTGCTCGACGCGGTGGACCGCGGGATGCCAAGGGAAGAG
>JBBPZK010000214.1:0-5502 GCA_038199155.1 Rubrobacterales bacterium
ACTCCGCGACGAAGGGCGCGATAGTCACGTTCACCGAGGGACTGGCTCAAGATGTGGTGCAGTATGGCGTGCGGGCAAACATCGTGGCTCCGGGGCCGGTGTGGACCCCGATCATCCCGGCTTCCATGCCCGCAGAGCAAGCCTCACGGTTTGGCTTGCAGTCCCCGATGGGCCGCCCAGCCCAGCCAGCCGAACTCGCGCCAGTCTTCGTGCTACTCGCCTCGCAAGAGTCGAGTTACTTGAATGGCTCATCCATCGACGTCACCGGCGGCCAACCCGTAGGTTAACCGTTGGAAAGAGGGTTCACATCTGGTCCCAGTAGGTAACGTCTCCGTCCCTGCAAGTGACGAATCGGGCGGAGCCGTCCTGGCTGACCACGACCGCGACCGCGTCAGGCATCGCCCCGCAGAGGCGGTAGGCGGAGCGGTGACGGGTACCTACTCCGTCGGTCTGTTCTCTGGCGGTTCGTTCACCTTCGAGATCCAGGGCTCGGGCGATAGTCTCGACCGCTGGCAAGGCGCCGGAGATCTCCACCCCGAAGCCCAGTATCTCGAAGCGCTTGGTCATCACGACCGCCCCGTCGACTTCGGAGAGGTTGGCGATCAGGTGCGCCACCTCGAAGATAGCCTCATCCAGCTCTTCTATCAGCGGGTCCCGGCTTTTCTGGTACTCATCCCACCCGACGGCCTTCGGATAAGAACTTTCGCCTCCCTTGCCGTGGACCTCGGCGAGACGGTCCATGACGCCGGAGATCAGGGTTCGAAACCGCCTCCGGGACTCGCCCTCGGGAAAGGCGTGCTTGAACGAGACGTAGCGGTTTTCCACGGAGAGTTCCTCGGCGACTTCCGTAGGGACGAAGACTATGGTCCCGCCGTGGCGGGCGTTTCGCATCACGGAGATGATGCGCCTGACGGTGTGCTGCGCGATCGTGCGCGTCAGGTTGGAGTCCAGAGGAGCCCAATTCTTTCCAGACCGGACCCGCGCCTCCTCGTTGAGGCTCGCGAGTTCGTCCCTGACAGGGGTGAAGCTCTCCGTCAACCAGTTTGAGTCGAAGACATCCATCAAGGAGCCCGAGAGACCGCCGGCTTCCAGCCCGGCTACCAGGATATCGCCCTTGTGAACGTGGAGCCGTCCCGGAGCCGTGGCGCGAACCACCGGCGCGGACGGGAGCGGCGGGTGCTGTCCCCGGCCGCCTACCACGCTCCTGACCCATCCGGGACCGGAATGAACTACGCCCCAGATCTCAAAATCTCCCTCGCCATTGCGCCGGACACCGACGAGCGAACGGTAGTAATCTACCGCCGGAGAGAGACGCCTCAGCGCATCTTCATCCAGAGGAATCGGGGTGACGAACTCCAGCCGATGATATCCGGTGGGCGGCCCGGCCCCGAGCGGGAAAAACTCCGGTTCAGCCAGGACCAGGCGGAAGATCACCGCCCGCTCCTCCTCGCGCATCAGACTCGCCTGATAACAGATAGAGAGCAACTCCTCGAACGAAGCGGCCCCAGGCAAAGCCGGCGCGGCTTCCGGCCAACGTTCCCGGACAAAAGACGCCAGGTCATCGGGATAAGCGTAGTCTTTGTTCATTCTGAGTTCAGTATACATTTGCCGGATAGAGAGCAATAATCCGGCAAATTCCGCAGAGTACTCTACAGGTCCGCCAGCCAGCCCGCGATGAGCCCGCCGATGCGCTCTCCCTGGTCTTCTTGCAGGAAATGCCCGGCGTCCTCGATGACCGTTATCTCCTCGACGCCGGGGAGCAAGTCTCGCATTCCCTTCCCAGCAGTTTCGAGTGGCAATACCGGATCGGAGTCAGCCCACAATAGGAGAGTCGGACGGGTCTCCCGCGCCAACGCCCCGGCGACCGCCCGTCCGGCTTCCGCGCCGGGAGCACCGGGGGCGAGCGGAATGAGCATTGGGAAGGTCCTAGCGCCCGCCTTCGACTCCACGCTCGGGAACGGCGCCCCGTAGGCGGCGAGGACTTCGGGCGAGGGCCGGTTCTTGCAGCCGCTCCCGACGAGACGCTCGACGGGAGTATCTGGAACCTTCGACACGAACTCCCGGAACCGCAACCACTCCTCGCTCATCCGCTGGTGTCCGGTAAAGACTCCTGTGTCCATCACCACCAAACGCCCGACCCTCTCGGGTACTTCCGTCGTCGCCACGCGCAAACCTACAGGCCCGCCCCAATCCTGGACGACCAGTGTCACATCGCGGAGATCCAAAGCCTCGAATAGCGCAACGATGGCCGCCGTATGGTTATCGTAGGAGTACCACGAATCGTCCAACGGCTTGTCCGAGCGCCCGAAACCGGGCAGGTCGGGCGCCACGCAACGATGCCCGGCTTCCAGCAGGGGACCCATCACTTTGCGGTATAAAAAGGACCACGTCGGCTCGCCGTGGATCATGACGACGGGAGGCCCCTCCCCCTCATCCACGTGCGCGAGACGCATCTCCCGCCACTCCCGGTAGCGCGGCTCGTAAGGAAAATCCGGGATACCTTCGAAACGTTCGTCTGGTGTACGAAAGAGTTCCACGAGAGCCGTAATTTAGCACAGGTACCGGCGACAGACACGTTGAGCCTATCTGCTTGAGTTAGAAGAACGATGATCTTGAAAATACCGGCCCGACCGGGGGAATCTGGAGGGGGGAAATAATGTCCCCCCGGTCGGGCTCGGCTAATAAGTAATGTACCCCAACTCTGTTACATAACACTTGCCGGGGTGTTACGGTTCAGTTACGCAACGGAAACGCTTTGATAACAAACCGCTTTTTCAATGCCGGATAGTCTCCATACCTCGTTTTCTAGCATAAAGCTGTACTTTGGGTTTAGAGTTATCCGGCTGAAGCCTTCCAGAGTCTAATTCCGCAGTTTTCAGGCCACTGTAACGTTGACGGTATCGTATCCTGTGGCGCCGGAGGGATGGGGGGCGGACTCTTCGGAGGTTTGGGTGGCTCCGGAGCCGTCGGTGGCGCGTACTTTGATGGTGTGGTCCCCGTTTTTCGCGTCCCAGTTGTAGACGTATTGGCGCCAGGTGTTCTTGTCTAGTTGGGTGGCGAGGCGGGCGTTGTTCCAGGTCTTGCCGTCGTCGGTCGAGACCTCTACTTTGGAGATGCCGCGGTGGGGAGCCCACGCGACGCCGCCGATTGGGATCTTCTTGCCGGAGGAGAGCTTCTGGCCGTCCTTGACCGTGTCGATGCGAGACTGGGTCTTGACGGGGCCTTTCTTAGCCCAGGTACGTTGGATCCAATAAGCGTCGAAGTTCCAGTTCGTTAGCTCTATCTCGCTGAGCCACTTGGTCGCCGAGACGTACCCGTAGAGGCCGGGCACCACCAGCCTAACCGGATAGCCGTGCTTGACCGGCAGTTGGTCTCCGTTCAAACCGAAGGCCACCAGCGCCTTCCGTCCGTCCAGCGCGAGCTTCGTCTTGAAGCCGGCGGTCCAGCCGTCCACGCTACGTCCCACGAGCTGCTCGGAGGCTTTGTTGATCTTATCGGGAGCGACACCAGCCTCCTTGAGTACGTCGGAGAGGAGCACGCCGGTCCAGCGGCCGTTCGAGATCAGACCTCCCCCAACAGTGTTCGAGACGCAGGAAAGTGTAATGTCCGCCTCCTGCGTGGGCATGTTCGTAAGCTCCTTGTAGGAGATCTCGAACGGGTTGTCCACGGCTCCCTTAACCGAGAGCTTCCAACTGTTGGCGTCTACGCGAGGTGAGGTAAGCTCCGTGTCGATCAGGTAGAAGTCTTTCGCGGGCGTGATGAGCTTCGGCATGCCCGGAACTTCTATTGAGGCGCTTTTCGGAGGAGGCGGCAGAGTCTCGTGGACGACCTTCTTCGCGTTCGAGCCGTTGCCGGAGCCGGAGGATGACTTCGGGACCTGAAGCTTCTTAGGAGCCGATGCCGCCTGCGAGTTTCCGCCGCTTAACAAACGCCCCACGCCGACCGCCGCGAGGCCAACCGCCGTGGCGCCGCCACCCAGCGCGAGGAATCCTCCGCGTCCCACTCGGATTCCATCGGAAGAACCAGCTTCCCTGGACCTGACGTTGCCGTAGCGCGGCATTCCGTCCTGTTTTTCGGTTTCGGAGGCGGCGGACTTCTTCTCTTCCACCCCGGCGGAGAGCAGAGAGTAGGCGACGGCGCTACCGGCTACGAGCCCACCGGTGATCACCAACACAGTTGGGATCGGGTCGACGAAAGTCTCCGTGAAAGCGGCCGCAACCCCGATCACACCGAGTACAACGACTCCTATCAGCGCCGCACTAGCGGATCTCAGGCTCAAGTTCGCCAACAGTGCGGCGACCACCAGCGTCCCTATCGCGAGCGAGACCACCAGGATCGGCACGTCCGCCGTACCGAGAGTCTCGATCGCCTTCGTCGCGAAGCCGCCAGGTGTGAACTTGATAATAGTCTGGGCGAGCGCCAGAAAAACCGACGGCACTCCCTGGTAGATACCGTGTATCAGCTCGACTATGCCGAACGCTACCGTCGCCCCGGCTATACCTGCTACCGACGCCCTGAATTTAGTACCCATATCGCTCTAAACCTCTCTTCTCAATCTCTCTACAGTTAGTTATATAAGGAATCCACCGGCAAAAAATGAACAGGAGATTAAATATTCACACTATAGGTACGCTCGCGGACTCTGGCCTGGATCACCTCTTCCCCACCTCTGCCTTGACACGATTGCTTTTTGGCGCTACAAAGCTCTTACAAAGGCGTTGATGGGAACGAGTAGGTTCGCGAGCCTCCGTCACAGCGAGCCGGGAGTGGTGAGAAGCCCGGCACGGAGAACGAACCGAAGATCCTCCCGGAGCCGCCGGTAGAAAGCGAAGGGCGTGGTGAGAAAAGCTCCGTCCAGGCGTTAGTAAGCCCGGCCGGGTCCGCCCGTTACAGCGGAAGGGCGTGTAAAGAGCGCCCGACGAGAGGCTCGGGGCCGAAAGGCGCCGGGCAAGCAGGGTGGTACCGCGAGGGTCTTGCGAGGTTACAGGCTCCCGTCTCTGCGGTGGAGTGTCCGTTGCTCCGCCCGCTTGGGGCGGGAGCTTTTGCGTGGAGAGAGGTTGGAGAGGTTGGCGTTCGAGAAAGTGCGGTCCCAGGTCGAGTTCCCGAAACTCGAAAAAGAAGTCGCGAGCTTGTGGGAGGAGATCGGGGCCTTCGAGAAGTCGGTCGAGAACCGTCCGAAAGATAAACCTTTCGTCTTCTACGAAGGCCCGCCGACGGCGAACGGCAGGCCCGGCTTTCACCACGTCCTGGCGAGAGCCTTCAAGGATCTGATCCCCCGCTACAAGACCATGCGAGGATACCGGGTCGAACGCAAAGGCGGCTGGGACTGCCACGGCCTGCCCGTCGAACTCGCCGTCGAAAAAGAACTCGGCCTGACCGGAAAGCCGGATATCGAGGAATACGGCATCGAAGAGTTCAACCGCCTCTGCCGCGAGTCCGTCTTCCGCTACGTCGGCGACTGGCAGGCGATGAGCGACCGGATGGGCTACTGGGTAGACATGG
>JBBPZK010000215.1:0-3219 GCA_038199155.1 Rubrobacterales bacterium
AAACCTGGAAGTCACCGAACCATTTGTCAACCCCGTGAAACTCTATGATGCTCATTCGCCCCTGCAGTCTTCCAGCCGTTTAGGGATACGTTATTAGCAGTGTAGAATAGCATGAAAGCCCGAGTTCAAATACGTCACGAACCACGGAGGATTCTTGTGGACAACCTTTTCGACGCAGCCGAGGGCGGTGAGAGCAGGGAGGGGCGGCTCGCGGAGCTGGCCCGGCAAGTCTCGGTCTGCACCCGCTGCGACCTGGCCTTGAGCAGGACGAATACCGTTTTTGGGACCGGAGACCCACACTCGCCTCTAATGCTCATCGGTGAGGGGCCGGGTGAGAACGAGGACGCGACGGGGCTGCCGTTCGTCGGGAGGGCCGGGAAGCTTTTGGACGACATCCTGGCGGCGGTGGAGCTTACGCGGGACCAGGTCTACATCACGAACATCGTGAAGTGCCGGGCGTCCGTCGAGGAGGGCGGACGGACGAGGAACCGCCAGCCGAAGACGAGTGAGATCAAGACGTGCAACCCTTACCTCCAGGCCCAGGTAGACGCCGTAAAACCCGAGGTCATCCTCTGTCTCGGCGGTCCCGCTGCCAAGACGATCATCGACAAAGACTTCAAGATCACCAAAGACCGGGGCAAGTGGTACGAAATAGACGGCATCAAGACGATGGCGACTTTCCACCCGGCGTACATCCTGCGCCAGCGCGGCGAAGACCTTCAAAACACCAAGCGTCTGGTCTGGAAAGACGTCCAGAACGTCTACGCCGAGTACCAGAAAGCGATGGAAGAACGAGGTTAGTATAGAAAGTAAGGTTTTTCCTAGTCTTGTAGGGGTATCGGCTGGTATCATCCGGGTGTGGAGTAGCAAACCTTCGAGAAGGGCTCGTAACCTTGGTCAGCACTATTTCCGGCAGCCGTATGATGGACACCCTGGATAAGGAAATCCTCAACTTCATTCAGCGGGAGGTCCCGTTGGAACGGGAGCCTTTCGCTGCCATCGGGCGGGAGGTCGGGCTCTCGGGTCACGAGGTCATCCGCAGGATAGAGGCGCTCAAGAGGTCGCGGGTGATACGCCAGATCAGCGCGATTTTCGACACGCGCGTGCTCGGTTACGAGTCGAGCCTGGTCGCGGCGACCATTCCCGTCGACAAGCTCAACGCGGGGGCGAAGGCGATCAACTCTCATCCCGGCGTCTCTCACAACTACGAGCGCGACAACGTTTTCAACCTCTGGTATACGGTCGCCGTTCCGCCGGACTCCCGGCTCGGGCTGAAGAACACGGTAGACGTTCTCCACCACATAAGCGGCGCCGAGAAGACGCGCATCCTCCCGACCTTGAAGCTGTTCAAGATCGGGGTGACGCTCGACATGAAGGCGGGAGCTACCGCCAAGAAAGAAGCTCCGCAGTACGGCGAGAGCGACCGGGTCGCCGCCGACAAAAATATCTCGGAAGAGGACAAGTCGGCTATCCGGGCGCTCCAGGAAGACATCCCGCTGACCCCGAGGCCGTTTGATCTATGGGGAGAGCAGGTCGGGCTCTCGTATGAGGAGCTTTTGGAGCGGGCCTACGACTTGAAGCGGCGTAAGATCATGCGCCGCTTCTCGGCCGTTCTCTACCACCGTAAGGCAGGCTTCCGGGCCAACGCGATGGGTGTCTGGAAAGCTCCGGAGGATCGCGTGGAGGAGATCGGCAACATGTTCGCCCAGTACCAGGCTGTCTCTCACTGCTACCAGCGTCCGGTCTACGAGGACTGGCCCTATGCCCTGTTCTCGATGGTCCACGGGCGGAGCGTGGAGGAGTGCGAGAAGATCCTGGACGCCATGTCCGCCGAAAGCGGCCTCACGGATTACGACTCGCTCTACTCGACCCGCGAGTACAAAAAGACTCGTGTCCGCTACTTCACTCCCGAGATGGACGCCTGGGAGCGGCTCTACGCCGGCACGCTCCGTTAGCTCATAGCTCACAAACCCTGCGCCGTGAGAGACCCTGCCGCGATAATGTCCGGTGGGGTCTTCGCGTTTCGTGAGGTCGGGCGTTGGTGACCGCTAGTATCCTGGCGGCGTTCGTGGTGGTGATCCTGGCGGCGGCTGTATCGGGGCTTATCGGTTTCGGGCTCGCCGTCGTGGGGGTTCCTCTGCTCCTTCTCTTCTTCGAGCCGGCCACGGTGGTTGTTTTGATCGCGTTCATATCACTCTTCACCAATGCGGTTATCGTGCAGGATTCCTGGCGG
This sequence comes from Rubrobacterales bacterium, assembly GCA_038199155.1. GTDB lineage: Bacteria > Actinomycetota > Rubrobacteria > Rubrobacterales > Rubrobacteraceae > JBBPZK01. The sequence continues at coordinate 2,234 of JBBPZK010000215.1, forward strand.
GAGGTCGAGGTGCGAACCGTCCTCTCGTTGTTGCCCTGGGCTTTGCTCGGGCTCATACTCGGGACGGAGATATTGCGGCTCGTGAACCCCGACTACCTCCGGCTCTCCGTCGGTGTGATCGTGGTCCTGTCGGCCGCGCTGCTCGTGTGGAACGCCGCTCCACAGGCGGCGAATGGTCCGTGGGGTACGCTCCTCGCCGGTCTCACCAGCGGCGCCCTCTCGACCTCGACCGGGATCGCCGCTCCCCCGATCGCGCTACTCTTCGCCGCCCGTGGACTGTCTAAAAACAGTTTCCGGGCGAGCAACGCGGCCTATTTCCTGCCCTTGAGCCTCGCGATCATCGTTGTCCTCTTCGTCCGGGGCATAGTGGAGGTGGAGCACCTCTGGATCTCCGCGGCGCTGGTCCCGGCGGCTTTTATCGGGAAGGTGATCGGAACATCCGCCGTGAAACGCCTCTCGAACGAAGCCTTCCGAAAGATAACCCTGGCAGTCGTCTGTCTAACCGGTATCCTGGGCGTGCTCACCGCCGTCCGGGCCCTACTCTGACGAAGAACGGGCGCGTTCGCGCTACGCGCCGAGCCGACCCGCAAGCTCCAGGAAGTCCGTAGCTACTACGTCGAAGGCCGGGTCCGGCGCTTCGGTCTCTACTCCGGGGCCAAACTCCAGTGGACGAGGCACGTAGGCTGTATGCAGGCCCGCTTCCCGCGCCGCTTGCAAGTCGTCCGGGTGGGCCGCGACCATCATAACTTCTTCCGGCCTTAAACCCAACAAATCCGGGACCATTCGGTAGGTCTCACGGTCGGGTTTGTAGTGACGGACGAGTTCCGCAGAGAGAATAAGGTCCCACGGTAGTACCGCCCTTTTAGCCATGTTGGTGAGAAGCGCGACGTTTCCGTTTGAAAGCGTGGTTATCGTGTAACGTTTCTTGAGCCGCCTGAGTCCTTCTACAGCGTCCGGCCACGGCTCCAGCCGGTGCCACACCCGGT
>JBBPZK010000216.1:0-4087 GCA_038199155.1 Rubrobacterales bacterium
ATGCCGATGGAGGCCAGCCCGACCGACACGTTTAGCAGGAAGCTCTGAACCTGTTTGCGCGTCATCAATAACTCACTCGCATCTAGTTCCAGAGCGTCGCGCAAAGAATACGCCCGCAGGTACAACAGTACGAACACTAGTTGGATTGCGATGAATCCGCCCCCGTAGATAACGAACAGGAGCGGACCTTGGGATGGTTTGATCATCTCGGCCGCTCCACCGAAACCGAGCAACTGGTCCACTACCAGCGTGAAGATGAACTTGAGCGGATACACGTACAGAAGCACGACGAACAGCAGCGCGGAGTTCAGCCACAAGGTCGGAGTGTCCCTCAAACCGTAGCGCCGGAAGAACTTATAGTGCTCGTACCACACGGAGAGGAGCAGGGCGAAAGAGATCGCGAAAGCCAGGAAGCCCCGCATCGTATCGAGTAGCTCGTCGAAGGTTTTCGGAACTTCCAGGGACACCACGAGGAGCGTAACGGCGAAGGCGAAAACGGCGTCGGAGAAACCCTCTACGCGCCACACGTCCTCCCCGCGCAACCGGAAGCCGCTGTCCCCGTTGCCCGACCGTCTCCTGATCAAACCTTCGCGCACGGCCCTCATCTCGCCCCTGCCTGACTCTCCGCCATTTCCGGTACGATCTCGTAGCCACTATAACGGAGCGACGGTGAAGGTTGAATGCCCCAGACTAAAACGGAAGTAGAATACGCGGAAGAATATAATGACCCTGTGAACATAAGAGGAGGCAAAATGCCCGCTGAAATCGGAGAGAAGGCGCCGGATTTCAAGATTCCTTCGGATGACTGGGGAAACGAGATTGCCCTGGAGGACTACACGAGCGAAGGTCCCGTGGTCCTGTTTTTCTACCCCGGCGACTGGTCGAGCGTCTGCACGGACCAGATGGGCCAACTCCAATCGGAGATGGGCCGTTTCGAGGAGCAAGGCGCTAAAGTGCTGGCGATCAGCGTCGATTCTCCCTGGTCCCATAAGGCTTTCGCCGAGGACCGGGGGATAGAGTTCCCGCTTCTCTCGGACTTCCAGCGCACGGTGGTCGAGGATTACGGCGTCAAACACGAGAACGGTTTCGCCGAGCGTGCCTACTTCGTCATAGATGGTGAAGGGGTGGTCCGGGCGAAGAAGGTCGAGGATACTCCGGGAGACCAACCGGAGGTCGAAGCGGTCCTCCAAGACCTCCAAAAAGTACTCTAGGAACGGGAGCTTATGGAGTCGCGAGAGCCGTACCCGGTCCCGGAGGAGTCGGTCGCCGGAGCGGCGATGACCGGCCTGACCCTCCTCTACAGCGCCCCGACGCCCGGCACTGGTTCCCGCTACGCCGACGGCCCGGTGGCACACGAGACCCGGATGCTCACCGCCGTTGCGATCCGGGGAGCTCTCACCGATGCCGGGAGGCAAGGTGTCGGGGAGACGGTCCTCGAAGCCACCCTCGCCTCCAGACGGCTCGCCGGGTTCGTGGACCTACGGGCTGTCGCTTGCCTCGCGCCGCTCGCCCGCGCGGCTTTATTGGGCCAGACTTCGAGCCGTGTGATCTCCCGTCTCGGTCACGAAGAGATAGCGTCGTTCGTGCGCGCCCTTGACCTCTCCGGGCAAGAAGGGGCGCTTGGGGGAGCTTTGCGGCTCGCGCTCGGGGCCGGCAAAGACGCCACGCTGCGGGACGTGATGCGCTTCGCCGCCGCCCGTGACCCGCTGGCCCGAGAGTACGCCCGAAACTTCGAGGTCACCAACCAACTCGCCCGCCCGGCCATGCTCGACGCCCTCTCCAGATCCGAGTCGGCCCGCGCCGCCCTGGTCCACTCCTATCTGGAAGTCCTGGCCGAAGTCCCGGACCTCGACGTCGCGGCGAGAGCCGGACAGAAAGAAGCCGACGAAGTCTCCCGGATGGCGCGCGGCGTGCTCAAGGCCGGCGGAGTCTACTCCAGGCGCGGGATACAGAGTATCAGCAACCTCGACGGCCTCCTGCGGGCCGACACGCGCCTCTCACCGACGGCTACGGAACCGCCGGTAGCCGCCGCCACGTTCCTGGTCGCCCTCGAAGAAGGACCGGGATTTCTGAGCTATAGGATCCGACCGGCTACCGGCCGTTAGGAACCGCCGGGATCGTGAAAGCGTTCATCCGCGTCTGGTAGGGCTGGGATAGAATCGTTCCGTAACTTCGAATCAACCCAGGATGACCCAGGAAGAAGGAGGCCGCCGAAGATGAAGGCTCTTGTCATAGTGGGGCATGGCTCTCATTTGAACGAGGATTCCAGTCTGCCGGTCTACGAGCACGCGGCCCGCATCCGCGAGACGGGCGAGTATGACGAGGTGGTCGAGTGCTTCTGGAAAGAAGAGCCCTCCATGCGCCACGTCCTCGACACGGTCGAGTCGGACGAGGTCTACGTCGTGCCGGCGTTCATCTCGGAAGGATACTTTACCCAGCAGGTGATACCGCGCGAGTTGGCCCTGGACGGCGCGGTGACTTACAAGGGCGGCAAAACCATCCGTTACGCGGGGCCGCTCGGCACCTTCGAGAAGATGGCCGATGTGATCCTGGAGCGCATAGAGGACTTGATGCGCGATAAAGACACCTCTAACGGACGCACGGCGCTGGTCCTTCTAGGCCACGGCACCGATTTGAACAAGAGTTCGAGCGCGGTAATTTACCTGAACGCCGACCGCATCCGGGAGCGCGACGTCTTCGAGCGGGTAGAGGTCGCTTTCCTCGACCAGGATCCGGAGGTCGGCGAGGTCGTGAGCGGCGTCGATGCAGAGAACGTTATCTTGATCCCCGTTTTTATCGCCGAGGGCTGGCACACGCGCGAGACGATCCCCGAAGACCTGGGCCTCACCGGAGAGGTGTCCGTTAGAGACGACCGGACCATCTACTACGGCGCCCCGGTCGGAACACATCCCTCGATGGCCGCCCTAATAGCCGGTCGCGCCAGGGAGTTGAATACCGAAGAGGAAGTCGTACCGGAGGATCAGGTTGTCCCAAGCCCCTCCTGAAGAACGAAACGTAGCAGCCCTCTCCCGCGAGGCGTTCGCTTCCTGGATCACGGACTCCGCAAAAGGAAGGAAGTTCGGGCAACTCCTGATCCAACGCTTCGAAGGCTCCGAAACGTTCGGGATCCGCCACCAGGACGATGCCGAAACCCCGAACCTGAAAAACTACGACGACCCGCGGGCGGCGCGTGAAATCTCCAAGCTGACCGAGTCCGGCGAGTATCGTCCCCTCAAAAGCGCCCCGAACCTTCGCCGAGGCTGGAAGCTCACCGTAGCCGACGACCGGGAACTCGTCACCGCGATGAACCTCCTGTACCCGGCGGCGGTAGTCCACTGGCATCTCCACGAAAAAGGCGAACTCGAAGTCACCAGTTACCGTGAGAACGCCGCGCGCCAGAGCGGTATCTACAAGAGGATACAGCGACTCTCAGACAAAGGCGTTCAAGACGCGGCGCGGGCGTGCTGCGAGGACGCCGTTTGCCTAAAGAAGACGTTGTGGAACGTAGACGATGAGACGCCCCTGGATATGGACCGGGGAGCGGGGGAGATGCCCTGTCCCGAGCCGTGCAGTATCTTCGTGTCTTTCGCCCGTCGGGTGAGGCTCTTCGAGCGTGAGGACAAGCGAGACCTGGACGCCATCGGCCTCTCGCCGAGTGAGAAAGAGGATCTTTCGGCGCTCGTCGAGGTGGCTGCGTCTGGCGAGGTGAAGCTGGCCCGTGAGGCGGAGTTCGAGAATTCCCTCAACGAGCGCCGGATGCGCTACCGGAAGATCACCACGGCTCCGAAACTTCGCCCGAAGGAGTAGCCGCATCGGGACGGCGCCGGCAAACGACGCGATGCTCGTCCAACTCGTCCGGGGAGCTTTGGGTCGCGAGGCGCGAAACGTGGACCTGAGCCGGGTAAACGTCAGTTCCTGCGGTTTCATCGTGACGCTGCACGGTGCAACGGCTCACGCGGAAGACCGGCGTGCGGTCGAGAGGATGGTCGGAAAAGTGCCGGGTGTCCTGGGTGTCGAGAGCAAGTTGAAGGTCGTATCTATCTCTAAACTCAGATGACGGTTTTCGCTCTCAAGCTTTAGGGTATAC
>JBBPZK010000217.1:0-26729 GCA_038199155.1 Rubrobacterales bacterium
CCAATAGTCATCGGACAGGCCGCCGAGTTCGACTACTCCGGCACCCAGGCTTGCCGGGCTCTGCGCGAGGAAGGCTACCGCGTCGTCCTCGTGAACTCGAACCCCGCCACCATCATGACCGACCCGGAAGTCGCCGACGCAACCTACGTCGAACCCCTGACCATCGAAACGCTCTCGGAGATACTGCGCCGCGAACGCCCCGACGCCCTCCTACCGACCCTCGGAGGCCAGACCGCCCTCAACCTCGCCATCGAACTCCACGACTCCGGTATCCTCGACGAGCTGGACGTAGAACTCCTCGGCGCTTCCGTAGACTCGATCCGCAAAGCCGAAGACCGCCAACTCTTCCGCGAAGCGATGGACCGGATCGGTCTAAAAGTCCCAGAAAGCCGCATAATACACGCAACCTCCGAAATACAGGAAACCGCGGAGCAGCTAGGCTTCCCTCTAATAGTGCGTCCGAGCTTCACGCTGGGGGGCAAGGGCGGCGCCGTCGTCCAGGACCCGGCGCAGCTCCACCGCGCGGTGACGGAGGGGTTGGACGCGAGCCCCGTGAAGAGCGTGCTCGTCGAGAAGAGCGTAGCCGGTTGGAAAGAGTTCGAGCTGGAGGTGATGCGCGACCTCGCGGACAACGTGGTCATCATCTGCTCCATCGAGAACGTCGACCCGATGGGCGTCCACACAGGAGACTCAATCACCGTAGCCCCGGCCCAGACCCTCTCGGACCGCCAATACCAAACGCTACGCACCGCGTCTTTACGCATAATACGTGAAATTGGGGTTCAGACCGGAGGATCGAACATTCAGTTTGCGGTAGACCCTGAGAGTGATGACTTCTACGTGATAGAGATGAACCCTCGTGTTTCGCGGTCGAGTGCGTTGGCGAGCAAGGCGACGGGTTTTCCGATCGCAAAGATAGCCGCCAAGCTCGCCGTCGGTTACGCTCTCGATGAGATCCCAAACGACATCACCCGCGCTACCCCCGCCTCCTTCGAGCCCGCCCTCGACTACGTCGTAACAAAGATACCCCGCTTCACCTTCGAGAAGTTCCCCGGCACCCCGCCTACGCTCACCACCACAATGCACTCCGTAGGAGAGGTCATGGCTATCGGTCGGACTTTCACCGAAAGTCTGCTCAAGGCTATGGCTTCACTAGAGGTAGAGCCTCAAGACATCATACCGAGCCTGGACGAACCAAGTCCGTACAGGATCTTCGCGGTTTTCGACGCCCTGCGAGCCGGAATGGACATCCCGGAGATCTTCAGCCGCACCAGCATAGATCCCTTCTTCATAGCCTCCGTGGCGAAGATAGTGGCGGCGGAAGGCTCACTCTCGAACGCCCTGAACTCCGAAGCACTCCGGGAAGCCAAGAAGCTCGGCCTGCCGGACGAGACCTTAGCCGTCGCATCCGGGACTTCTACTAAGGTGGTGCGCGGCGTCAGGGAGGCTCTGGGTATCTACCCGACCTACAAGTCGGTAGACACCTGTGCCGGGGAGTTCCCTGCACGCACGCCATATTACTACTCTACCTATGAAGTTGAGGATGAGGTTGAACGTGGTGACGGACCTTCGGTCGTGGTTCTCGGGAGCGGGCCGAACCGCATCGGGCAGGGCGTCGAGTTCGACTACGCCTGCGTCCACGCGAGCTACGCCCTGAAAGAGAGCGGCTACGATGCGGTCATGGTCAACTCGAACCCGGAGACGGTTTCGACCGACTACGACACCTCGACCCGGCTGTACTTCGAGCCTCTCTCGGCGGAGCACGTGTTGGAGGTCATCCGTCGCGAAAAGCCGGAAGGTGTGATCCTCCAGTTCGGGGGGCAGAGTCCGCTGAAGCTTGCGCGGGAGCTAGAAGCGGCCGGGACGACTATCCTCGGGACTTCCCCGGATGCGATAGACCTGGCCGAAGACAGGGCTCGCTTCGGGCGACTCCTGACCGAACTTGAGATACCGCATCCTCGTTTCGGGACCGCGAGCACCCCCGAGGAAGCCCGCGAAGTCGCCAGAGAACTGGGCTATCCGGCTGTCGTTCGTCCCTCTTACGTTCTCGGCGGCCGCAGGATGGAGATCGTCTACAACGACGATGACTTGAACCTGTACCTTAGCTCCAGTGCGGATCTGAGCCCGGATCATCCGACGCTGATAGACGAGTTCATGGAGGATTACGTCGAGGTGGACGTGGATGCGGTTTCGGATGGGGAGGACGTTTACATCGGTGGGATCATGGAGCACGTGGAGGAGGCCGGGGTCCATTCGGGCGATTCTTCTTGCGTGACACCGCCGATCACGCTGCACCGGGCGCTCTTGGATCGGATAGAGGAGTACACGCGGCGGCTGGCGTTGGCCGTCGGGGTCGTCGGGCTTATGAACGTGCAGTACGTTGTGAGGGGAGACAGCGTGATGGTCATAGAGTGCAACCCGCGCGCCTCACGCACGGTGCCGTTTATCTCCAAGGCGACGGGCGTGCCGCTGGCGAAGGTCGCCACGCGGGTGCTGGTCGGGGAGAAGCTGCGAGATATGAGGCTCGGGCCTTCGGTGAGCGGTCATTTCAGCGTAAAGACGCCGGTCTTCCCATTCGACAGGTTTGCCGATGCCGACCCGTTGCTCGGGCCGGAGATGCGCTCGACGGGGGAGGCGATGGGGATAGACCGGACTTTCGGGGGGGCTTTCGCCAAGGCGCTCACTGCAGCGGGCCAGACGCTGCCGGTTTCGGGGAGGGTGTACATATCGGTCGCAAACCGCGACAAGCGGGCGGTCGTCTTGATAGCGCGGGCGTTTGCGGACCTCGGGTTCGAGGTTGCGGCGAGCGAGGGGACGGCCGAGGTCCTCAAAAACAACGGGCTCCCGGTCACGGTGGTGCCGAAGATCGGAGAACTCGGGGAGGATGTTCTCGCGCTTATAGAGGGCGGCGGCGTTGACCTTATAGTGAACACGCCCTGGGGCCGGGGAGCGAGGACGGACGGGTACCTGATCCGCCGTAAGGCCCTCACGCACGGCGTACCCTGCATAACTACCCTCGCGGGCGCGGCGGCAGCTATCCAGGGGATAGAGTCGAAGATAAGAGGCGGCATGCAGCGGGTAAACCCTCTCCAGAGCCTCCACGCAACCAGGACGTGAAGCTCCACCAGGTAGAGGTTCTGGACCGCGAGAAGTTCGGCAACCACACCCTCCTCCGGTACCGCTGGGCCGGAGATACGCCGCGTCCAGGGCAGTTCATCATGGTCAGGACTACGCTTTCGGCTTCGGCCTCTACGCTCGACCCGTTCCTCTCCCGGCCGCTCTTCGTCCACGACTACGCCGATGGTGAGGTTAGCCTGCTTTTCGAGGTTCGGGGGCGTGGAACGGCGCTTCTCGCGGAAGAAAGCAGCCACGTAACGGTCAGCGCGCCGCTGGGACGGGGCTTCGGTCTCAACGTGGATGGACCCGTCGCGCTCGTCAGTGGGGGCGTTTGGGTCTCACCGTTCAAGCTCCTCTCCAGAAACCTGAGCCTCCTCGATATTCCTCACGATCTATACCTGGAGATTCCCGCCTCCGCGCCCGAAGCTTACGCTGTCTGGATCTCCAAAGCGTATCCAACAGCCACCTTCGTGCGTACAGACGAGGGCCAAGAAGCGCCCCATGACTTGCTGAAAAGCATGGGAGATCTCTCCCGCTACCGCGCCCTGTACGCGAGCGGTACTTCCGAGACGCTGGCAACGTTGAGAGAAGCCTCCCTGGACGTTGTTCCGGCGCAGTTGGCTGTACGCGAACGGATGGCCTGCGCCGTCGGTTCCTGCTACGGTTGCGCCGTTCCGGTGTGGAGATCCGGCGAGCGAACCTACGCCAGAGCCTGTGTCGACGGCCCTGTTTTCGAGGCTGAGGTTCTCGCTTGGTAGCCCGAACCTCGCGGCTCGGAGTGGAACTCTGCGGCATTCTACTTGCGAACCCGCTAATGCCCGCCGCCGGGACGCTCTCTAAAGAAGTTGTTGGGGATGTAGCGACGGCTTACGGAGCCATCGTGGCGAAGACCGTCACCCCGGAGCCGCGAGCCGGCAACCCGCCGCCCCGGATAGCGGAGGTTTCGTCCGGCATGATCAACTCCATCGGTCTCCAGAACCCCGGCATCGCCCGCTTCCTAAAAGACCTGGATGCTTTCGACGTTGGACGGCCGATGATCGTCTCCGTCGCCGCTGATACAGCCGAAGACTTCGCCCTAATGTGCCGACAACTCTCCACGCACAGCCGGGTAGCGGCGGTGGAACTAAACCTCTCCTGTCCGAACTTGGAGCACGCCGGAGCCACCTTCTGCACGATCCCCGGAAGCGTCGGAGAAGTCGTCGCCGCCTGCCGAAAAACGCTGCCGGATAAGCCACTACTCGCCAAGTTGGCCAGCGAGAACGCCGTTGAGAACGCACTCGCCGCCGAAAGATCCGGAGCAGACGCGCTGACCCTCATCAACACCATTCCCGCACTCTCCATCGACGCCTGGGAGAGAAAGGTCTTCGTGCGCGGCGGTCTCTCGGGACCTGCGATAAAGCCTATCGCCTTGAAGGTCGTCTACGATGTGTCGCGAGCCGTCAACCTACCCGTGATCGGCTGCGGCGGCGTTTCACGGGGATTGGATGTCGCCGAATTTATGCTCGCCGGGGCCACGGCGGTACAAATCGGGGCCGCAAGCTTCGTCCGGGAACCGCAACGAATACTGAAGGAATTTTCCTCCTACCTGACGGAAACGGGCCTCGATGCTTGCGAGCTCACAACGACTTTGGGATAAAACCTCTGTTTCTTAAGAGATTTTGGTAGCTCCCTCGAGACCTCATCAAGAAATGCCCGGCGTATAGCGGGAGCTCCCGTGAAGGGAAATTGTCCCTGAGAAAAGAGGGATGATGCGCGTCCTTCCCGTCGGTAGAATCACTCGTGAACGCGAGCAATCGGGAGGTGCGCATGACCGAAGAGCCGACCACAGAGGACGCTGTACGTCTTACGCTACGATACCCGCCTCAGCCGAGCGGGCTTCTTATGCGGTCTTCGCTGAAGAATTTGCTTCTTGGTACCCCAGCGAGTACACGTGGTCCCAAGATGTGCTGGAAACCATTGGTATGGAGGGCCGTGAGGGTGGACGTTGCTTCGAGTGTGGTCCAGAAGGCTTCTGGATCGACTGGGGACGGGTACCCGCCTGGAATCCGCCAGATCGGCTGCTGTTCTCCTGGCAAATAAGCCCCCGACGCGAGCCGGCACCGGATCCTAAGAAGGCGAGCGTTGTCGAGCTCCGCTTCCATGAGGAGGGACCGCAGAGCACCCGAGTGGAGTTCGAGCATCGCGACTTTTCCCGCCACGGTGAAGACGCCGAGGGTTACCGAGAGGCGCTGGGTTCGGAGCAAGGCTGGCCTTACATTCTCGGGCGCTACAGCGCAGCATTCGACTGAAATGTTTGACCGAGGCGCAGTGCTACGCGCTGGCGTGAGTAAACAAGGTTTGCTGCAAAGCCTGCGGTTGCTGTGGTTTGCGAGAGGCATACTCTCCAAGCCTCAATGCCTTCAGCCATCCATCGCCGAGTATGTCTTCTAGCTTGAATAGCTTTGGCTGTCTCTGGCGAGGCGCTCCTGAGCTCTCGAACAACGTTAGTTTACTCACTGCCACGAGCTTGCCAGTGCCAGACGCGCACTGGACTTCGTAACGAGAGAGGGCCTCGCCACCATACTCCAGCATGAGGCTTTTATCTTGGAGCCACAGGGCGGCCTCGTCACCAGCAAGCGCCTCTTCACCATAGAGCCTCCAGCGCCGGAATGTAGCGTAGCCTAACGAGTCCAGCTTGCGCGAGAACCGGGTCGAGAAGAACGCCCGTTCGAGGTCTTTTGGATGGTAGCGGAGTACTTCTGTAAGCCATCCGAGCACCTCCCTTGGAGAATGTTTGCCGTCCTTGCGGTCCTCATGGGCAAAGTGGTCCTGCACGTTGTAGTCACTGAGCCATTTGCCGTGAGCTTCGACAAGCTCTGACCAGTTGCCGGCTCTTTGGAAATGGTAGTCGGCCATCCTACGCTGGATGTTGAACGTGGTCTCCGAATAGTTCTGCCAGGGCTGGCCTCTTTCGATCTCGTACTTGGTGATCCCGAGCATTCCGTAGATGTCTTTGGCCCGGTTCGCGAGGAAGATGGAGCCGGAGTCCGTGACCAGAGCCCGAGGGGAGCCATGCTTCTCGATCGCCTGGTAGAGAACGGAGAGGTAGGCGGAGAGGTCCTGGGTTGGCGAGACCGTGCTCGCTAGGACCATCCTGGAGTAGTTCTCCACGACCGTGATCGCATAGGCTGGGCCGCCAATGAGGTTCTCGTCCACCATGTCCAGATAGCGTAGGTCTACGCTCCAGTATTCATGCCTTCTGCTAGAGAAGAAAGGCATCGGCACCTTTGCCCGGTTCCCACCTCGTGGTTTTTCGAGGCCGTAGATCTTTCGGTTCGTGGCGAGGATACGGCCGCAGGTGGCGGAGCTCAGGTGTATGCCTATCTGCTTTAAGGCGGCGCGGATGCGGAATGCCCCGAGCTCGGGATTCTTCTGGAGCTTTCTGACCTCATTCATCGCGCGTAGATCCACCTTGCTTGCACCCGGAGGGCGGCCTTTGGGTTTGTCCTCCAGACCTTCGGCTCCTTCCTCGATCCAGCGCTTTAGCGTCTGGTAGACGGTATCTTTGTTGATCCGCGGATAGCCGGCTATGGCCTTGGCGGTCCAACCTTCCGAGTGCAACTCGATGAGTGCGAGTCGGCGCTCTCTGGCTCCTGGTATCTGGTGGTAGGGCTCAAAACGGCGGACCATTCTCAAGGGAATGGGATACTCGGAGAGCACCTTCTTGATCGTCTTGCGGTCAACCCGTCGGCCAGTCCGGACGTAGACGATCCTCGCTATCTCGTTTGGGTTTAGGGGAGGATGCTCACCCTTGAGCCTGACGATCATGTTGCGGATCCAGCGCGGCAGCCCTCTTCTCTTGGCCTTCTCCGTGGCGAAGAGAGGCTCCATGCCTCCCTCGTCGAACAGATCCGCCCTGCGACGAACCGTGCTCTCTGAAGCCGCGCCGGTCTCGCGGGCACGCTCGGCCACAGAGCCACCGAACACTACGACCGGACGTATGAGCTCGTACTCCCACTGCTCGGGCCACTTCAGCAACAGCTCTAGCTGGTCCCACTCCTCCGTGGGTTCGATCCGCTGGCGTTTCCCGGACATACTAGCCCCCTCACCTTGAGGCGACGTCGGTCTTTCTCCCGTTCCCGCTTACGCTCTAGCGAAGCTCCTCCCGAGCGAGCGCCACGTTTCTTACAACGACACCCATGAGAACAGAATAATGCCAGGAACAACAACTTGCTGCTCACTCCGAGGTTCTGGCTGATGGGGCTATTTACCAGTCACTCAAAATCTTGCTATACGCTGGGCATTTCTTGATGAGGTCTCCTCCCTCCGGGTCAGGGTACGGCTGACGGTAGGGAGGTTTTGCCCGGTTTGATCCGGGTTGCCAGAAGGGCTAGAACGGCGGAAACCAGGAACGCGCTCCCTATCCCGAATGCGCCCGCCAGCAGGCCGAGTAGCGCCGGCCCGAGGATACTGCCGACTCCGAAGAAGAAAAGCGTTACGGAGAAGCCGGTCGCGGGTTGCTCCGGGAAAATAGCCGAGCTCCACATCGCCAGCAGGGCGCTCATGACCATCACGTTTGCCCCGTAGAGGGCTGCCGAGGAGACCACTGCTGGAAGCGCTCCGGGGAACGCGCCCAACAGAAAAGCGGCCACGCCAACCGTCCCGAAGATACTTGAGAGTATCCGACGAACACCCAGACGATTCACCAACTCCGCTGCAAATAGACCTAAGAAACCCGCAACGCCCAACACGATGAAGAAGGCTGGTCCAGCGCCTGTCGGGAGACTACCCGACCGCTCTACGAAGTCGACCGAAAAAGACCAGTAGAAGGCGCTGACAAGACCGTAGACAAACGCGGCGGAGAAGAGTGGCTTGGCTCCAACTCGCCGTAACCAGTTGTTTCTTTGATGGCTTGCAACCGCCGAGGCTTCACTGTTGGAGACGGGTGTTGACTTGGGTCCACCACCGGGCAAGACGAGTGCGTTTATTATCGTGGCGGTTCCGGCGGCCCCGGCGAAGATCAACCACCCGGTTCGCCAGCCGGAACCGGCCGCGAGCGCAATCAGCCCCGCAACCAAGATGCCAAAGGTGGTACCCGTGCTTATTATGGAGAGGACCCTGCCGCGAAGGGGCAGGGAAACCATGAGATCCGCCGCGTCGTTGTACGGTGCCCATGACCAGCCGGCGCTCGTGCCGGCGAGAATGATTCCCACGCAAAGTACGGTCGTATTTGGTGAGAGGGCGACAAGCGTCATGCCCACACCGGCGCACAGCCCGCCCACTACTATCAGGAGCCTCGGGCCGGACTTTGCGGCCAAAAATCCTGCCACGCACAGAGCTATCAAGTAACCCGCTTGTAGTCCGCTCGCTAAAAAGCCAGAGGCCTCGACTCCCAGACCGAACTCGTCGCGAAACTCGGGCAGGAACAACCCGAAGCCGTTGCGTGCGGGGCCGAAAGCTACCGCGATAGCCAGAAAACCGGCCAGAGTCAATCGTGTCGCGCTTCCCGGTTGCTTTACCATGAAGTCACGAAAAGGACGTACTGGTCCGGATCCGGGCGCCCGGAGCATTTCCCCAAAACATGGCCTGATTGTACCCTCGCGATAAAGCCGAAGACGAGACGCGTCCTGAGGATACATCGAACGTTGTTACGACGAACGGGGGCGATGTTATACTTATTGACCGATGTTGAGGCGAGCCCCAGAACGAACTTCTCAAGAGCGCCGGAGCGCGTTGCAAGAAGCGAACCGGATCCGTTTCGCCCGCGCCGACGCCAAGCGAGACCTCAAAAGCGGAGACCTCGACATCTACGACTTGCTCATGGACCCTTCCGAGGAGTTGAAAGGCGCGAAAGTCGAGGAGATGCTCCTCGCTCTGCGTGGTACGGGGCGTATAAAAGTAACGCGGATCCTGAGAGAAGCCGGTATCAGCCGGGCCAAGACGCTCGCTGGCCTGACCCACGGACAGCGAGACCGTTTGATAGGAGTTCTGGGTTGCCAGGAAGTTTGATCGTCGTTTCGGGGCCTTCCGGGGCCGGAAAATCTACCCTAATACAGGCCGCCCTATCCGCCATTCCGCAGCTAGCCTACTCCGTCTCAGCAACCACCCGCGCGCCTCGCAACGGAGAAGTAGACGGCAGAGATTACATCTTCCTCTCCCGTGAGAAGTTCGAGCGTTGGATCAGGGAAGGAAAGTTCCTCGAATGGGCCGGATACTCCGGCAACCTCTACGGCACCCCGGAGCAGAAAGTCGAGGAAGCCATACAGAGTGGCCGGTCGGTGATCCTGGAGATTGAGTTGCAGGGCGCTAGAATGGTGCAAGACAAGAGACCGGAGGCGAAGATGGTTTTTGTCCGGGCTCCGTCTCTGGAGGAGACCCGTCGCCGTCTCGAAAACCGGGCCACCGAGACATCGGACTCGGTCGAAGCGCGGATGACGACCGCCGTCACCGAGGTCTCGGCTCGCGAAGAATTCGACTACGAAATCGTCAATGGCGAACGCGAGCAGGCCCGTAGAGATATGATAGACACACTTACTAAGATCGCGACTGGAGATAATAATGCTGAATGACCTCAAGATAGACGAACTGCTGGAGAAAGTGGACTCCCGCTACGGCGTGGCGATCGCCGGAGCCAAGAGGGCGCGTCAGATCAACGAATACACCGCTACCCTCGGCCTCAACGATTCGCTGGGCATACCGGGTCCGCAGGTCCACACCCAATCCCAGCACCCCCTCACCATCGCCATAGAAGAGTTACGGGCCGACAAGCTGGAAGTCACTTTCAAGGCGCCCAAAGGCTTAGATGTACCAGAACAAGAGGTAGCCGAACAGGAAGATACTGTCCTACAAACCGACGTGGAGACCCTGGAATCCGAAACCGCCGAGGTTGAAGCCGAGGTCGTCGAAGCCGAGGTCGTCGAAGAAGAGGGTGAAGGCTCGGAAGGTCAGGGCGCGGCCTAGAGAAAACCGGGCATCGCGTCCGGGTCGGCGGCCTTGATCCTACTTTCGGTCGGACCCGGACCCGGAGCCCTATCTGCGCCGGAAATCGCCCGCCAACTCTCCTCCGCCGGCCAGGAAATCGAAATACATCTAGCTCCCCGAACGATGCTTTTCGTCGGCCCAGCTTCCTTCGCGGGCTCCGGGAAAGTAGTCGAAACACCGACGAGCCAACCTGAGGTCGAGGTTTTCATCCCAGCCGGTTCGCCAGTTCTAGCCGAACTATCGCATGGTTTGGCACCACAAATGCACAATACAATAATGTGTCCGGAGATGGATAGGCGAACGGCGTCGCATCCGGCGGTCAGGAGAAACCTAGAGCTTTTGCGGGAAGATGAAATTCTAGTGATTGGCGGGGAGGAGGGAAAGATGGCTTCGGCAGGTGAGATCGTGGCCGCGACGCTGGGTAGGCTAGGCGGGTCTTTGAGCGGGGTTCGGGTTCTGGTGACTGCTGGGGGGACGAGGGAGCCGATAGACAGCGTTCGTTTCGTCGGCAACCGTTCTTCGGGGAAGATGGGAGCAGCGGTTGCTCGTGAGGCTGCGCGGATGGGGGCCGGGGTTACCGTCGTTGCGGCGAACGTAGATGCGGTCGAGCCGGGGACACGTTGGATCCCCGTCGAAACCTTTCGGGAGTTGCGCGAAGAGGTGAGTCGGCAGGCTGGAGAGGCGGATGTGCTCGTGATGGCGGCGGCGGTCTCGGACTTCACGCCGGCATCTCCCGCTGAAGAGAAGCTCCGGCGTAAAGAGCGGTTGACCATCGAGTTCGAGGCTACCGAGGATATATTGAAAGGTGTCAGGGGCGAGAATCCGGACCTCTTTATGGTAGGATTCGCCGCGACGCACGGTGACCCTGTCGGTGACGCGCGTGAGAAACTTCTCTCCAAAAGCATAGACTTGGTTGTGGGGAATGATATTTCGCAGTCTGGAATAGGCTTCGGCGCCGACGAGAATGAAGTTTACGTGGTCGGGCGGGAAGAGGAACGGTTCATACCGAGGACTAGCAAAGAAGAGGTAGCTCGCGCTATCCTTGAAGTAGTGGTGCAGGAGATAAACGAGGAGAAGCGGAGGTAGCATGTCGGAGAAAACTTTGTCGGGGCCTGCGGTTCGGGAGGGATCCGGTGCGCAAACCTCGCATCTTTTCACCTCCGAGTCGGTGACCGAGGGACACCCGGATAAGATAGCGGACCAAATCTCCGACTCCATATTGGATGCGGCGCTCGCCGACGATCCGATGAGCCGGGTCGCCTGCGAGACGCTCGTTACAACCGGGCTTGTGATGGTGGCTGGGGAGATTACCACTACGACCTACGTGGACATCCCGACGCTGGTTCGGAAGAAGATCTCCGAGATAGGTTACACGCGTGCTAAGTTCGGTTTCGACGCCGAGACTTGCGGCGTTATGACCTCCATAGATCCACAGTCCGGGGATATCGCGCAGGGTGTGGATCACGCCAGCGACGAGGAGATTAATGAGATCGGTGCCGGAGATCAGGGGATGATGTTCGGCTACGCTTGCAGGGAGACCGAGAGTCTGATGCCGCTGCCTATAACCCTGGCCCACGCCCTCACGCGGCGGCTGACCGAGGTGCGCAAGACCGGGATGCTCGACTACCTGAGGCCCGACGGCAAGAGCCAGGTCACCGTGCGTTACGAGGGGACGAGGCCGGTAGCCGTCGAGAAGGTTCTCGTTTCGGCCCAGCACCGGGACGGTGTGGAAGGTGAGATAAAGGGGGACCTCCTCGAAGCCGTTATAGAGCCGGTAATGCCAGAGGAATTCTTCGACAGGAACAGCGCCGAGATCCTGGTGAACCCGACGGGTCGCTTCGTGACCGGTGGGCCTCAGGGCGATACGGGTCTGACGGGACGTAAGATCATAGTGGATACATACGGAGGCTCTATTCCGCACGGTGGTGGCGCTTTCTCGGGCAAGGACCCGACGAAGGTCGACCGCTCGGGCTCCTACGCCGCCCGCTGGGTCGCGAAGAACGTGGTCGCGGCCGGGCTCGCCGAAAGGTGTACCATCCAGATCTCCTACGCAATAGGAGTGGCCCATCCGCAGAGCGTCATGGTCGAGACTTTCGGCACCGAGAACATCGACCTGTCTAGGCTGAACTCCCTGATCGAAGAACACTTTGACCTGCGTCCGGGCGCTCTCATAAGAGACCTGAAACTGCGGCGCCCGATCTACTCCGCGACCGCCGCCTACGGGCATTTCGGACGCAGCGAGCCGGGGTTCACCTGGGAGGAAACCTCGCGCGCCGACGCCTTGCGCCAGGCCGCCGGCCTGTAAACTCACGGGTTGCAAAGAGAGGTCCTCGAACAAGTAGCAGACCCTGCCGGAAAGCCGCGTGAGGCGCTCGTAAGCCTCCTGATACCGACGCACGCCCTGCCTCCTTTTAGCTATCGCATACCAGAGCGCCTGAGGGCCAGGGTCGGGGTCGGGTCAACGGTCGTCGTCCCACTCTCTGGATATTCCCGACTCGGGATCGTGATAAGTGTCGGGCGCGAAGCCGGTGAAAAGGCCACGGAAGACGTGCGGGAAGTGCTGGAGGAGATCTCACCGGGCGCCCGGACAACCGAGCTTTGCCGTTGGGTTTCGGAGGCTGCGGCGATGCCCTTGTCTTCCGTGCTCCGCGCCGCGTTGCCGCCCGGTCTCGTCACCGGACGTTATCGGGTAGTGGACCCTGCTGCCAATTGGAGCTGGATAAGAGGAAGTGTCGTCGGTCGCCGGACGCTGCTCGACGCCCTCGGAGGCGAGGGCCTGAAAGAGGCCGAAGCAGACGGAAGAATAGAACTATCGCCCGCGCCTGCAGAGCGTCGCAAAGTGGAATGGGTGGTTGCTGAAGATGCAAACCTCGACCTGGGACGCGCCTACCGCCAGCGGGAGTTGCTGGAAGAGATACAGCGTCACCACTCTGGTTGTACGGTGTCTTCGTTGCTACGAGAGACCGGCGCAACCAGGACGACCTTGAAGCAACTGGTCCGGCGCGGCGCGGCCAGATTGGAGAAACGTCCCGAGCCTCCCCCGATCTTCCAAACTCGCGGCGAATCGGTTCGTTCCGAGCGCATTTTCACCCGTAACGCCGAAAAGGTGCTCGACTCGGGGGGAACCTGGCTGTGGCGATTTCCTTACGGCGAGCAGAAGGGCGCGGTCGTGGCCGCCGCGCGTGAAGCGGTCGAGACGGGGCGGCAGGCTTTGATACTGGCCCCCGAGATAGAGGTCGTCGAGTCTCTGGTTGGGGAGTTGCGTCGGGCGCTGCCGGCGGGTTATACAGTAGCCCCGTACCACAGCGGCCTCGGCCGGAACAGGGCTGCGGTCTATCAGGCGGCGCGCGAGGGAGACCTCGACGTCCTGATCGGTACCCGCGCCGCTGCGATTTTGCCCTTGAAGCGTCCCGGCGTCATCTGCGTTTTTGATGAGCCTAACGATTCCTACCGCGCGGAGTCGGGCTACGAAGGGGTTCCGATCCACGCCCGCGAGGTCTCGCTGGAGCGGTCGAAGATCGAAGGTTGCGCCGCCCTCTTTCTCTCGCCGACCCCTTCTCTGCAGCTATATGCGAACTCCCGCTTGAACGAGCTGCCGGCGCGAAACTCTTCGGAGCGTCCGTCGGCCCGGATCATCGACATGAGGGGATCGGGGGCGGCGCTGAGTTCTACGCTGCTGGACGCTTGCCGCCGGAGCGTCGAAGCCGACGAGCGTGTAGGTGTGATCTCGAACAGGCTGGGGTACTCGACTTCCGTTTCTTGCAGCCGTTGTGGGACTGTCCGTTCTTGCCCGGATTGCGACTTACCGCTCGCCCTGCACAAAGGGACGAACCTGCTCGTCTGCGGTCGTTGCGGCCGGCGCGAGAAATTCGGGGGATCCTGCGAGGCTTGCGGCTCGGAGCGTATGGCGACTACCGGCCTCGCCGTCGAGCGCGTGCGAGAAGATATCGCTGCCGCCCTCGACTGTCCCGTGGGTCTCCTAACAGCCGAGTCTCGGGCAGAAGAAAACGCCGGTATCGTCGTCGGCACTGCCCGGTATATCCTTAGCCAAGAGTGGGATATAGTCGCCGTCCCAGACGCCGACTCGTACCTGCTCGGGAGCAGGGTCGGGGCGGCGGAGAGGGCATTTCGACTGATCTACCGGGCGACGGAAGCGGCCCGGACGCGCCTGCTGATCCAGACTCGCGTCCCCGAACATTACGCTCTCCAGACAGCCTTGCGCGGCGACTATCCTTCTTTCGCCTCGGCGGAGCTTTCCAGACGCCGCTCTCTCGGTTATCCGCCCTATACACACATGGCCTCGCTGAGGTTGCGAGGGAGCGAGGGAGTCGTCCGGCGTGCGGTAGAATCAATGGTACGTCCCGCTATGGACTGGAGGGTAGAGATATCAACTCTCGTGCCTCTGGACCGATCCGGTACGAAACCGTCGTGGCAAATACTGCTCAAGAGCAAAGAGCGACCAGCGGTGGCGCGAGCCGCCGGTCTGGCAGCCCGTACTATCGCTCGCGGCAATAGTAAACTTAAAGTAGAAGTAGAGATAGACCCCGAGGAGGTTTGAGGCTGATGGAGCTTGATGTGAAAACGTTTGGAGACCCGGTACTCAAGTCTCGCTCCACGCCGGTAAAAGAGTTCGACGAGTCGCTCGAACGGCTGGCGGACGACATGTTGAGCACCATGAGGGCTCACGACGGGGTCGGTCTCGCCGCCAACCAGGTAGGACGCCTCAAGCGCATCCTGGTCGCGGCCGTCGAAGAAGAGGAGTACGTCCTCGTCAATCCGGTCGTCGAGAGCCGCACGGAAGAGTCCGAGACATCCCCGGAAGGATGCCTCTCCATCCCTGGAGTTCACGTCGAGGTAGAACGTGCGAAGGGCATCACGGTATCTGGTAAGAGCGCGACTGGAGAGCTGGTTCGGATAGAGGTGGAGGGTCTGCTAGCGCGCATCTTGCAGCATGAGATCGACCACCTCGACGGCGTTTTGATCCTCGACCGGACAGACCGGGATTCTCGCAAAGCTGTGTTGCGCGAGATGCGCGAGAACCTGCTGGCTCGCGGCTAGACTACAGGTAGCCCAAGCCTTGAAACTGGCATTTGCCGGTACGCCAGAGTTCGCGGCCACGGTCTTGCGTGGCCTCTTCGGCTCCGACCACGAAGTTGGGCTGGTCGTCTCCCAGCCCGATTCCAGGCGAGGGCGCGGCAGAAAAGCCGTCGCGACCCCTGTGGCGGCGTTGGCGAAGGATGTGGGAGTCGCGCTCGCGCAACCGGCCCGGATCGGGGAGGTGGCGGAGGAGATCTCCCGCTACGACGTCCTCGTGGTCGCCGCGTACGGTCAGATCCTACGCGCAGACACCCTCGAAGCCGCCCGGCGCGGAGCATGGAACGTACACGCCTCACTCCTACCCGCCTACCGAGGCGCCGCCCCGATAGAGCGGGCGATAATGGCCGGCGAAACGACTACAGGAGTCTCGATAATGAAGATGGACGAGGGGCTTGATACCGGCCCGGTCGCCCTCCGCAGAGAAGTGCGGATTTCCCCAGAAACTACCGGAGGCGAGCTTGCCCGTGAGCTTGCTCTCGTGGGCGCCGAAGCCATAGTAGAAGTGATGACAGCGCTGGAGGGTGGCGCTTTGGAGCTCGAAGAGCAGGACGACTCCCGCGCCGGCTACGCCCCCAAGATATCCGCCGAGGAGCGGACTTTAGAATGGGGGCGTGCTGCACAGGAAGTTCATGACAGGATCCGGGCTCTCGCGCCCTACATCGGAGCCCGCGCTTTCCACCAGGCTGTAGATGGCCCCGTCCGGCTGCTCGGCTCGAAAGTCGCGCCGGGTGACCCATCTCTAGCGCCGGGTGAGATATCGCGCGGAGAGGGAAAGATGCTGGTTGGGTGCGGCGAGGGGGCGGTCGAAATCCTCGAAATCCAGCTTCCGGGCGGCAAGCCTCTTCGAACCGACGAGTTCTTGCGGGGTAACTCCCTCGCGGGCTCTTTCTATTCCTGAATAGGCAACGGCCCGATGTGGGTTGAGGGCGAGCTTCCGGCAACAGTGTTAAACTTCCGCGCAAACACGGGAGAATCACGTCCTCTGGGAGGAGGGAGAGATAAGAGAGCCCGAGACCAGAAGCGCTGTACCTCAACCACAGGTAGAGATGCAGGAGATCTCTTTCGAAGAAGAGATCCGGGTAGCCATAGTCGGTGCGGGCGGGTATGGAAGGCTCGTGCTCGATGTCTTGATATCGGCCGGCTCTGAGGCTTTGATCCTCGGTTTCTACGATGACGCCCACGCCGTAATACCGTCCAGGGTGCGGGGGTTTCCGGTGCTCGGGGATATCGCCATGCTCAAGAGTATGCTCTCCATCGAGCCGGTACACGTGATCGTCGCCATAACGGACAACGCCGCCCGTCTCAGAATAGCGAATTCCATAAGAGGTCTCGGCGGGCGGTTCATAAAGGCGGTTCATCCGATGGCGTATATCTCGGATGAGGCTGAGTTGGGGGATGGAACGGTTGTCGGGGCCGGGTCAGTCGTACAGCCGGACGCGGTGGTTGGGAGTCATTGCTACCTCGGACCCCGTTCGGTGTTGGATAGGGACGCCGAGATTGGGGCTGGAGCCTGGATCTCCGCCGGGGCCGTCGTGGGACCGGGGGCTAGAGTCGGGGCGAGAGCCATCCTGGGACAGAATTCCAGCATCGGCCGCAAAGCGGAGGTCGCGGCTGATGCGGAGGTGGAGGCGGTCACGCGCGAGGTCCAGGCTTGATCTTCGCCGCGGTACTCCTCTTTGGTCTCGTCGTGGGAAGTTTTCTGAACGTGGTGATCCATCGGGTCCCCCGCTACCAGTCCATCGTCTGGCCCTCTTCCCACTGTCCTGAGTGTGGGGAAGAGATCTCACCCCGCGACAACATCCCGCTTCTCTCCTACGTCCTGCTGCGCGGCAGATGCCGGAACTGCAAGGCGCACATCTCGGCCCGCTATCCGCTGGTCGAGGCGTTGACCGCAGTGCTGTTCGGGCTTGCCGCCTATGCGTTTGGCTTGAACCTGGAACTTCTCTCGGCGCTGGTGCTGATCGGAGCGCTCATAGTCCTCACTGCCACGGACCTTGAGCACAGACTGCTCCCAAACGCCATCATCTTCCCGGCTGCGCTGGTCGGCTTCGTAATATCGGTCGCCGTAGAGCCGTCGCGGTGGTGGTTCTACCTGGTCTCTGCTCTCGCGGTCGGTGGGGCGCTCTTCGTGCTGGCGCTCGCTTATCCCGGCGGGATGGGTATGGGAGACGTGAAGATGGCGGCGATGCTTGGGTTGTTCCTCGGCCCTTACGCCGCGCTGGCCGTCTTTATCGGGGCGCTCGTCGGCGTTGTTACGGGCGGGCTTCTACTTCTAATAGGGAGAACGACCCGGCGGACAGCTTTGCCGTTCGGGGCGTTTCTGGCGCTCGGGGGGCTGGCGGCGTTGTTCTTGGGGCCTGGGATCTGGGGTGCTTATTTGCGACTGGCCGGGGTTGGTTGAGAGGTGGACCGCTTCGTGGACCGTTTCAGGACACAGGTCGTCGGGATGGATATAGACCGGGGAGCCATAAAGGCCGTGCAACTCGCGAAGGCGGGAGGGAGTTATACGCTCCAGCACGTTGGTTATCACAGGCTCGCGCCGGGTGCTATAGAGGATGGCGAAGTTGCGGACCACGACCTGCTCGCCTCGGAGATCGGTAAGTTCTGGTCTTCTCACTCTTTCAAGGGTACGTCGGTCAGTTTGGGGCTCGCGAACCAGGGCGTAGTGGTCAGGCTGCTCGACTTCCCGCGCATGAGCCCGGAGGACCTGAAGAGCGCCATCGGATACGAGGCCCAAGACCACATCCCGATGCCCTTGGAAGAGGCCGTGATGGACTACGTGAGCCTCGGCCCGGTGGAACAGGGGTCCGATCTTGACCGGATCCTGATCGTGGCCGCAGGGCGGGAGATGGTCGGCCGCTACACTTCCGCTATACGCGCCGCCGGCCTGCGCCCGGTTGGAATAGACGTAAAAGCGCTCTCCCTCGTCCGCTCGACCCTGCCCGATACTTTCTTCGACGAGGGAGACATCCTTCTCCTGGATATCGGGAGTGAACTCTCAAACCTCGTGGTCTGTCAGGGCGGGAACCCGATGTTTACCCGTACCGTACCCGGTGGTTCGGGTTACTTCGCCCGGATGGTGGCCGATTACGCGGGGCTGCCGGAGGACGAAGCGGAGGACTTGCTCACGCGCTCTAAAGTCATGCTCGAAGACCCGCAGGAGTTGGAAGAGTCACAAAGCTACGCGCAGAATGACGGCGGGGCGGAGGACGAGACGGATCCGTCGCTCGACCGGGAGTTTCGGCGCAACGTAAGGCGTGGGATCGAGGTCGCGGCAGACAACCTGGCCGAAGACGTGCAGGGTTCTATCGAGTATCACTACTCTCAGCCGGGAGCGCGGGAAGTCTCGCAGGTCTTTGTCTCAGGGGAGGGGGCGCTGGTCGCCGGGCTGGAGAGTCACCTCGGGGAGTTGCTCCAGCTACCGACTTCCAGGGGTAACCCGCTCCAGAAACTGGCGGGCAACAAGTCCAACGTCTCCGAAGAGCAACTAGAGGTGATGGAGCCCGTTCTGGCGGTCGCGCTCGGCCTTGCGCTGGAGGACGAGTGAGGCGGATAAACCTTCTTCCTCCCGAGGAGCGCCGGAGAGGGCTCGCCATCCCGAGAAGCGGGTTGTTCGGGATACTGCTCGTCGTCGGGGCGGCGGCGCTCGTGATCATGGCCGGACTGTATCTCTTTTACCTGGTGCGACTCAACAACGAACAGCAGCAGATAGCGACCCTGGATCAGAAGATATCCCAACAGAACCAGCGGCTGGCCGAACTCGCCCCTTTCAAGGACCTTCAGGCTCGTCTGGACGCCAAAAAACCAGTGGCTGATGGGATATACCGGACCCGCTTCGCGTGGGCCGAATTCTTCCAGGGACTCTCGTTCGTGATTCCCCCGAAGACCACGCTGAACAGCCTCACCGCCCAGGCCGCCCCGATCGACATCCAGGCTTCCTCGGGCCAGACACTCCGGCCGCCGGGTACGATCACCTTTACCGGCGTCGCGCTGCCTAATTACCGGAACGTCGCCGACTTCATCGTTCAGATGAACAGCCTGCGCTACCTCTCGAACACCCAACTCAACTCGGCGGAACTGGATCGCCAGGGCTACACGCGGCCCGTTATAAACTTCGAGGCTTCCTCGGAGCTGATAACCGTCGTCGGCCAGAATGGACCGGCCGTGCCGCTCGAAAGCGGCCCTTCGGCGAACGTGAGGGAGAGTCCGTCCCGTACCCTGCGAGAACTGGCGAGCAGTCCAGTGGACAGGCACTAGGTGGAACGCGACGACCGCAACCTACTCATCCTCGGGGCGCTCGTGATACTGATCCTACTCCTCGGTTTCTACTTCCTTTTGCTGGGACCGCTGAGAAGCGACTACGCGCAGCGGGTCGAAGAGAAGAACAGCAAGCAGTCCCAGCTAAACCAGCTACAGCAACAGGTTAGCAACCTGGAGCAGGTACGCCGCAACTCGCCGGAGACGGAACGCCAGATCCTGGAACTTGCGAAAAGGATACCCGAACAGCCCGAGATACCGACCTTACTGGTCCAGCTCCAAGAGATCTCACGCGCCGCGAACGTTACCCAGCTCTCGATCAAACCTGGGACCCCGGAGCCGCCGCCCGGTGGAGGTGACTTTCAGCGCATACCGATTACAATGTCCTTTGAAGGCACTTATGCGCAGATGGAAGACTGGCTGCGCCGCGTGCGGAACCTGGCCCGCCTCGTGACGGTCAACGAAGTCACCTACGAGCCGGTGCAGCAGGGAGGCGGGACTACCACGAGCGAACCGGGAATAGAGCGTCTACTACAGGTCGATATAAAGGCCGAGGTCTACGACCAGGCGTCCGGGGGAGGTACGGGCTCCGCCCCGGTCGCACCCTCGCCTCCGCCAACCCCGGCTCCGGGGAGTACCTCTGGCAGCGTTCCAGGCGGCGCTTCGTTTGGCTCGACCGGGAGAGTTCAAGGGGGCGTGTCGAGTGCTCCGTAGGCTGCGGGATATGCTGGAAGCACGAGCGAACTCCTCTACCATTGCGAGCAGGGTCTTTCCGGCCGTACTGGCGGTCGCGGCGCTCCTCATCTTCGTTTGGGTGCTGACGGGTGCTCTCTCAGGTGGGGGCGGAAGCGAGCAGGCGGCGAACCGCTCCTCGTTGGCCCAAGCGCCGGGCGGCTCACAGAACAGTAGTAGCTCGCAAAACAGTGGAGCTTCGGGCGGCGCGGAAGCCCCGGTTCCGCAGTCCGAGAACAAGAACGTCGACTCCTACGCCGCGTACACGAGTAAAGACCCCTTCCGGCAACTCGTGAAACCGGCTGGCGGAGACGCGTCCAGCTCCGGCGGCACCTCTGGGGGCGGATCGACAAACGCAAGCAGTGGTGGGAGTGAAACCGGCGGCGGATCGATGAGCACCGTCAGCGGAAGCAGCGGCGGAGCCAACACGCCCGGCAATGGCGGTAATGCAAAAGGTGGCTCCTCCCAGGCCAACGGCAACAACGTCAGCGGCAACGGTAGCAACACTGCCAGCGGAGGGGCCGGGAAAGGGAAGGCGGCTGCTCGCAAACGCGCTGTACGGAAGCGGGCGGCCCGTATGAGGCGTGCCGCTGTCGCTCAGGCTCGCAAGCAGGCCAAGGTGGCACAGGGCAAAACGGGTGGCGGATTACCCAACTCCGGGGGTCGGCTCCCGGATACTGGTGGTATGCTTTCCGGCGGATACAAGTAGTTTCGTGATCTCGAATCTTATTGGAGAGGACCTTTTACGGTGAAGTTCGGTTTTTCGACGGCGGGTGAGTCGCACGGCCCCGCAGAGGTGACCCTGGTACACGGGGTTCCGGCGGGTCTCGAGTTGTTGGCGGGAGACGTCGACCGCGACCTCGCGCGGAGGCAGCAAGGTTACGGGCGGGGCGGACGGCAGAAGATCGAGAAGGACGAGGTGGAGATCCTCGGCGGGGTGCGCCACGGCTACACTCTAGGTTCGCCGGTCGCCATGTTGATCCGCAACAATGACTACGCCAACTGGGAGGGTCGGATGTCCCCGGCCCCGCCGGACGAGGCCGCCAAGACCGTCACCCTTCCACGGCCCGGACACGCGGACCTCGCCGGGATGCAGAAGTACGCCTTCGACGATCTCCGGAACGTCCTGGAGCGCTCCAGCGCCCGCGAGACGACGGCCAGAGTCGCCGCCGGCGGTGTCGCGAAAAAGCTGCTGGCGGAGTTCAGCGTCCAGATCACGAGCGCTGTCTACCGCATAGGGGGCGCCGCTTACGGCAAGGAGCAGGCGGCGGCGGATGCCGGGAAAGCCGATAGTTCCGAGGTCAGATGCCCGGACCCGGAGGTTTCCGAGAAGATGAAGGCGGAGATAGACGCCGCCCGTTACGCCCGCGACGCCCTGGGCGGCGAGTTCGTGGTCGTGGCCGAAGGTTGCCCGCCGGGACTCGGCTCCTACGTGGACTGGCGCGACAAGCTAGATGCGCGGCTCGCGGCGGCGGTCATGTCCATCAACGCGATAAAGGGCGTCGAAGTTGGCATGGGTTTCGAGGTCGCGCGTCACCGCTCCAGCGAAGTGCAGGATGAGATCCTCCTGGAAGACGGACATATCGCGCGGGCGAGCAACCGCCTGGGTGGACTAGAAGGCGGGATGACCAACGGAGAGCCCGTCATAGTCTCAGCCGCCATGAAGCCGATCTCGACTATAGCGAAAGCCCTTCGAACAGTAGACCTCGCCACCGGCGAAGAATCACGCGCCTTCAGGGAGAGGGCCGACTCCTGCGCGGTCCCGGCAGCGGCGGTGATCGGGGAGTCAATGGTCGCCGTCGTGCTGGCCGAAGCTCTCCTCGAAAAGTTCGGGGCGGACAACATGACCGATATTCACGCCTCCCACGATGCTTATATGGACCGCCTCAAAGGCACCGTTCACGGGGCGCGGTCCTCCTGAAACCGTGGAAAGAACCGTGGCTCTGATCGGGTATATGGGCAGCGGTAAGAGCACCGTCGGGCGTGTCCTCGCCCGCAAGCTCGACCAGGACTTCGTTGACCTGGATCGGGAGATCTCCCTCGATGAAGAGCGCTCCATACAGCAGATCTTCGAAGAAGACGGAGAAGCTGAATTTAGGAAAATCGAACACGAAACACTGGCTCGCGTGCTGAAAGCTCCTGCCGGAAAGGTGGTCTCTTGCGGCGGCGGTGTTGTCACTCATCCGCCGAACCGTCGGCTCCTTGAGAACGTTCCGACAGTATTTCTCCAGGAGGAGATGAAGATTCTCTACGTGAGGACGCGGGGCGGCGAGCGTCCCTTGCGAGCCGCGAGCCGCGAGGAGTTCGAGAGGCGATACCTGGACCGCCTGCCACACTACCGTGAGTTCGCGGACCTGGAAATCTTGTGTCGAGGACGCGGACCGGAGGAGGTCACCGGGGAGATAATGGCGTGGCTGAAACAGTAACAGTAGAAGTCGCGGGCGCCCCGCCGTATCCCGTCCTCGTTGGATCCCGCCTGGACCCCGCAGAGGAAATATCCCGCATCCTCGAACCAGGCGTCTGCGCCGTCCTTACCGACTCGAACGTCGGCCTTCTGCACGCAGAGACCATGACCGAATCGCTGAAACGCGCCGGGTGGCGGGTGGCCGACACAATACAGATACCTGCCGGCGAAGGTTCCAAGAACCTCTCGACTTATGGAGACGTGATCCGTTGTCTTGCCCGAGCCGGCCTGACCCGCGACGGCGCACTCTTCGCCCTTGGTGGCGGGGTTGTGGGAGATCTGGGAGGCTTCGTCGCCGGCACCTTCCTGCGGGGCATAGACTTCGTGGCGCTCCCAACCTCTCTGCTCGCGATGGTGGATAGCTCCGTAGGCGGCAAGGTTGGCGTGGACCTCCCGGAAGGGAAGAACCTCGCCGGTGCTTTCGTAAGACCTCGCGCCGTCGTTGCGAACCTCGACTGGATCCGAACTCTCCCCAAACGGGAGATCTCGAACGGCCTCGCCGAAGTGATAAAGATGGGCTTGCTCTCCGGTGGAGAGTTCCTGAAATCCCTAAACCTGATAGACAAGGTAAGAGTTCTGGAGCCCGAATCCCTGCTGCAAGTTATCGGGCACTCTATTCGCTTCAAGGCAGAGGTGGTCGCGGAGGACGAGTTCGAGGCGGGGCGTCGCGCCACGCTCAACTACGGCCATACGATAGGACACGGCTTTGAAGCGGCCTCCAGCTATGCTCTATCTCACGGCGAGGCGGTGGGCGTTGGGATGGTCGCCGCCGCGGGTGTCTCCGGGGAAGTGTTCGGGACCGACTTGAAAGACCTGCACGAGGAGCTTCTCTCCTCCGCCGGTTTGCCGGTTCGGGCGCGGCGTCTGTCGGTTCAGAAAGTGCTGGTGGCGATGGGTCGGGACAAGAAGCGAAAAGGCTCCGACTCTACGACGGAGTACAGGTTCGTGCTGCTCGAAGATGTAGGAAAGCCCTTGTATGGCGTGCGCGTCGGGGAAGACGTGGTTCGACGAGCGATAGAGGCTGTCGTTGAGTAGCGTCCTGATCCTAAACGGAGTAAACCTGGGCTCCCTCGGTAGCCGGCGCCCCGAGGTCTACGGTGGAGAGACTTTGGAGGATATAGAGAAACGTTTGAAAGGCGTGTTTACGGAGGCGGCTTTGAAGTTCCGGCAGACGGACTACGAGGGAGAGATGGTCGCTTGGATCCGGGATGCACCAAACTACGACGGTCTAGTCATAAACCCTGGCGCCTGGACCCACTACGCCTACGCGCTCCACGACGCCCTCGAAACGTTGAGCGTACCTAAAGTAGAGGTCCATATCTCAAACGTACACACGAGAGAGCCCTGGAGGCGAGTCTCCGTCGTGTCTCCGGCTGTGGACGCGGTTGTCGCCGGGATGGGCGTACACGGCTATGAGGCCGCAGTCCGCTACATCCTGGCTCGCGAGGCCGGTTAGCCACTAGATGTTCGGAAGAGGCCCAGTGCCTTTCGCATGTCCAGCCGGAAGTTGCCGTAAGAGTTGACGTGGCCTTCAGTACAAGGGCGAGAGGGCACGTAGGTCTACGGCAGTTTCTCGACCACCTGCAGGCCGTATATTCTCGGCTACGTCTGGCCGGACAACTTCTCCCGGCTGTGGTTGCACACCGTAGTCTATGATCGGTCCCTTCGGAATGATGCGCGCCAGATTCAAGTTCGGGTGGCAGGCGTAGTGACGCTTGATGTGCTCCAGGTTGACCGTCTCCACTACGCCGGGTTGCTGGTAGATGTCGCGCGTGTATCCCCACAGGTTCGGGTAGTCTCGCAGACGCCACAGGTTGCACTTGAAGTGGTAGTGGTAGGCGGGATCTAAGCGTACTAGCGTGACGAACATGCACACGTCGGCCTCGGTTAGCCTGTCGCCGCACAGGTAGCGCCGCCGCGAGAGCACTTCCTCCCAGTAGTCCAGGGCCTCGAATACCTCAGCGACGGACTCGTCGTAGGCGGCCTGCGTGGTGGCGAAGCCAGCACGGTACACGCCGTTGTTTACCGGATCGTAGATAGCATCTATGGTCGCGTCTATCTCTTCCCGCAGGTCTTCAGGGCAGAGGTTCACGTCGTTTTGCGCGAACTCCTCGAACTCGGTGTCGAGCATGCGCAGGACCTCCCGCGACTTGTTGTTGACGATGGTTTCGCGCTCTTTATCCCACAAAACAGGCGTGGAGGCGCGTCCGGTATAGTGGGAGTCCGCCAGGGCGTAGACGTCGTGCAGGTGGCGCGCGCCGTTCACGGTGTCTGGGATTGTGCCGGGGGCGTCGGAGAACGTCCAACCCTCCTCCTCACTCATGCGCGGGTCCACGACAGAGATGGAGATGGCGTCTTCGAGACCTTTTAGGGAGCGAATGATGGCGGTGCGGTGCGCCCACGGGCACGTCCAGGAGATGTAGAGATGGTAGCGTCCGGAGGCGGCAGGGAAGCTGCTTGAATCGTCGCCTGACGCGGAGCCGTCACTTGAGATCCAATCCCGAAAGCTCGACTGCGGGCGGAAGAAGCGTCCCTCCTCGTCCTGCTGCTGTTACCCGGTCTTCCATTCTCCCTCGATCATTATGCCCGGCATAGAGATACCTCCTTGTAGCTAGTTTCTGGTTAGTTTCTGGTGCAAAAAGGACAGGACGATTCAATCTGATGCTTGCTCCTGCACTGCCGTAGGTTGGATACCCCTCTACAACAGACACCTGAGAACCTCGTCCAACCCCGCCTTGATCCGCTCGATGCTCATTCCTTGCTCCCGCCTCTGATACACGTACAGATCCGCGGCCAACGGGGCCAACAACGCCTCGGCCAGGTACCCGGCATCGGCCTCTGGACGGGCCTGGCGGATCAGGGTCAACATGTGCGCCCGGTACGCCCGATAAGCGCCGGTCTGGTAGCGGGCGATCGGAGTCGCGGTATCCGCCATGAGCATCAGCGCAGCTTGCTCGTCCAACTCCTCGGCCCAGGCGTGCAGAAAGGCTCTGATGCGCTCCATAGGCGTAGCGCCCGGTCCTAGCGGCGGAGGACCATACAGAAACGCCGCCTGGAACTGCCGCCCTTGCTCATCGAGCAGCGCGCGGGCCAACCCGCCGCGGTCACCGAAACGCCGGTACAGGGTCCCCACGCCCACACCCGCGGCCTCAGCCACGTCGTTCATCAACAACCCCTCCACACCCCGCTCGGCCATCAACCGCCCGGCGGCCTCCATGAGCCTGCGTCGGTTGCGGGCCGCGTCCGCCCGCTCGGGGCGCGGCTCTCCTATAACCGGAAGCTCTGCCCCACCGGCGAGACCCTCAGCCGAGCTTTCTCCTGTACGGTTTCGTACCATACTCCACATTGTACCGGAATCATTTCCGCTTTTGGGTTGTAAACGGAACCGACTACGTTTATTCTATTATTCGGAATGTATTCCACTTATCTGCTTATACGTGTGTTAGCGAGAAGTGAAGCGTATGTCGGTCAGAGGCCGAGAAGGGAGTATAGAGATGAACGTCACGATAATCGGTACTGGGAACATGGCTGGAGGCATAGCGACCCGGCTCCTCGCCGGCGGCCACGACGTCACGGTGCTAGGCACTGAGGCCGATAAGGCAAAGGAGCTTGCGGGCGAACTCTCGGACTCCGGCGGGTCCGTCGGTTCCGGCACGACCAGCGATCCCATCGAGGGCGAAGTGGTAGTGCTCGCCGTCCCCTATGAAGCTGCAGCACCGCTGGTACAAGAGTACGGAGAGGGACTCTCTGGCAAGGTTGTGGTGGACATCACCAACCCTGTAGACTGGGAGAGTATGGACGGCCTCGTGACCCCGCCCGACAGTTCGGCGGCTGAGGAGATCCAGAAGTCCGCCCCAGAGGGAGCGCGGATCGTGAAGGCTTTCAACACGACGTTTGCGGCAACTCTGGTCGATAGTCAGGTCGCGGCCCATCCGCTGGACGTCTTCGTCGCCGGCGACGATGAGGAGGCCAAGGAGACCGTTGCCGGCCTGGTCCGGGACGGCGGGCTCGTTGCGATAGACGTCGGTGCGTTGCGCCGGGCGCGTGAGCTAGAAAGGCTCGGCTTTCTAGGGATCACCCTCCAGGAGCCGCTGGGGTTAAA
>JBBPZK010000218.1:0-6569 GCA_038199155.1 Rubrobacterales bacterium
AACGTGATCCACGCCTGGGGCATGACCGAGACGAGCCCGGTCGGGACCGTCTGCCACCTCACGGGAGAGTTGCTCGAAGCATCCGAGGACGAACAGTATCGCTACAAGGCAAAGCAAGGTCAGCCGCTGCCGTTCTTCGAGGTCCGGGCGCGAGGCGAAGAGGACTTCGTCCCCTGGGACGGCCAGAGCATGGGAGAGTTGGAAGTACGCGGTCCCTGGGTATCGAGTTCCTACTACGAGGCGCCCGAGGGAGCCGACAAGTTCACCGACGACGGCTGGTTCAGGACCGGCGACATCGTGAGCATAGACCCGAGAGGTTATGTGGAGATCCGGGACCGGGACAAAGACCTCGTCAAGTCGGGGGGAGAGTGGATCTCCTCCGTGGACCTCGAAAACGCCCTCATGGGCCACGAAGCCGTCGCGGAAGCGGCCGTGATCTCCGTCGCCCACGAGAGGTGGCAGGAGCGCCCCCTGGCCGTCGTCGTCCTGAAAGAAGGCCAGAGCGTCGAGCCGGAAGAGTTGATCTCCCACATAGAGCCGAAGTTCGCCAAATGGCAGCTACCGGACGCAGTGGAGTTCGTGGAGGAGATCCCACACACCGCCACCGGCAAGTTCCTCAAGATGAAACTCCGCGAACAATTCAGCGACTACAAGATCACATAAACATAGAAACAGGAAACTGAACACCGGCGTAGCCCGCGAGCGCATCCAGTCGAAGCACGGTCGTGCTCGAGCATCCTGGCTGAGTTTCTGGAACAGAAGCTTGTCGAGGGCGTCCGGGAGATGTATTCTGGGTATTGTTAGGCTTTCATGGCCGAGGATCCGGCCGACGACAAGAGTCCTGTCAGCGTCTTCGCAACGCTGAAGATATAAATTCCACGGGCGGCGCAACACAACTCTGAACGCGGATCGTTAGAAGGAAAAGATTGCTCGACGGCGGCCTCGGGAACAACTTTAGAAAGCTCTGGACCGCGAGCACGACCTCCAACCTCGGTGACGGTGTTACGCTGGCCGCCGGTCCTCTGCTGGCCGCCTCACTGACCCGAGACCCGGTGCTCGTCGCCGGCATCGTCGTCGCCCAGAGGGTACCGTGGCTGCTCTTTTCGCTCTTGAGCGGGGCGCTCGTGGACAGGCTCGACCGGCGGCGGGTCATGGTGGCCGCGAACTTCGCAAGCTCGCTCCTGATGGGCTTTCTCGGCCTTGCCGTGCTCCTCGGCTTCGCGAGCATCCCGCTGTTGTACGCCGTGTTTTTCCTGCTCGGTACGGCGGAGACGATGTTCGTCAACGCCTCGCTTTCCGTGCTGCCGTCCGTGGTTCCGCGAGAGTATCTGAGCCGCGCCAACGGCCGGATATTCGGGGCCAAGATGGTTGCGAACGAGCTTGCCGGACCTCCTATCGGGGGGTTCCTGTTTGCCGCCGCCGTCTCCGTACCTTTCTTGCTGGATGCAGGATCTTTCGCCGCCGCCGCAGTGCTCCTGCTGGTGTTGCGCGGCAGTTTCAAGGTTGAGAAGCTGGAGGAGACCTCGCCGACCACGCTCCGTTCGGAGATTTCCGAGGGGGTGCGGTGGCTCTTTCGGCACCGGCTGCTCAGGACGCTCGCGCTGGCGCTCGGCGTTATGAACCTTACTCTCTCTGCGGTACTTTCCATCATGGTGCTCTACGCCCAGGATAGGCTCGGGCTCGGGCCGGTCGGCTACGGGTTGTTGCTCTCCACCGTCGCCGTCGGCGGAGTCATCGGAAGTCTGCTCGCGGAGCGTGTGATCTCCTGGCTCGGTCCCGGCAATGCCATGAGGGTCGGGCTCGTCATCGAAGCTTCGACCCATCTCGTGCTCGCGCTCGCCAAAAACGAGCTCGTCATAGGGGCGGTCCTCGTCATCTTCGGCTTCCACTCCATCGTGTGGAGCGTTATAAGCGTCTCGCTGCGGCAGGAGGTCGTCCCTGAGCGGCTGCTCGGGCGCGTGAACAGCGCCTACCTGCTGTTCGCGATCGGCAGCCTGTCCGTTGGCGCTCTGCTCGGCGGGGCGCTCGCGAGAGGGTTCGGGATCACCGCGCCATTCTGGTTCTCCTTCGTCGTGGTGGCGGTCCTGGCGCTCCTGATCTGGCGAACCCTCGACAACTCGACGATACAGAAAGCCCGTAAGATAACGGATGTAGGCGCCTGACCCCCCTCCGGCATTAGAATGGGCGACTAGATGCGTCCCCAGAGGCCGAAAAGTTCCAGACTCGGGAAAGGTGAGAGCTTGAGCATTACGGATGAGGTTTCGGTACAGAAGAACGTTCCCGCCACGATGCGCGACGGCACGACGCTGCTGGCGAACGTCTACCGGCCCGGCGGCGAGGCGGCAAGCGGCGAATACCCGGTCTTGCTGACGCGGCTGCCCTACGGCAAGGACCTGCTCCTCGGCACGGCCTACCTCGACCCGGTTCGGGCCGCCCAGAGCGGTTACGTCGTCGTGGTGCAGGACGTGCGGGGACGCTACGCCTCGGAGGGCGAGTGGAACCCCTCTGTATACGAGTTCGAGGACGGCTACGATACGGTCGAGTGGGCGGCGAAGCTCCCCGGCGCAAACGGTAGCGTCGGGATGTACGGCCTCTCCTACTTCGGGATGACCCAGTGGCAGGCAGCGGTGATGCAACCGCCGTCGCTCAAGAGCCTGGCGCCGGGAATAACCTGGGGCAACTACTTGAACGGGTCCCAGATCCGGGGCGGCGTCCGGGAACTCGGCCTCCGGTTCTACTGGTCCGAAGCGATACTAGCCCCAGACACCCTCCTCCGAAAGTACCGCGAAGATCCGGCCCAAC
Source organism: Rubrobacterales bacterium (assembly GCA_038199155.1). Classification (GTDB taxonomy): domain Bacteria; phylum Actinomycetota; class Rubrobacteria; order Rubrobacterales; family Rubrobacteraceae; genus JBBPZK01. Next base: position 2,803 of record JBBPZK010000218.1, read on the forward strand.
TCCAGCAACAACTCCCGGCCCTCGTAGGCGTCATAGACAACATCCCCGAAGGATACGAAACTCTGCCGCTCGAAAAGCTGCCGGACCCGGCGAATGTCGTGCCGTACATGTTCGACGCGCTCGGGCACGACATCACGAGCGACATCTGGAACTACTTGAACATCGACGGCCGCTACGACAAGGTCGAGGCGCCAACCTTCCACATCGGCGGCTGGTACGACATTTTTATCGGGGAGACCCTGCGACAGTACGAGGCGATGAAGGAGAAAGCTTCTCGCGAAGGTACGAGACCGCCGCGGCTTTTGGTCGGGCCATGGATCCACGGCGACTTCGGGAGCACCGTCGGTGACCTCGACTTCGGGCTCGCCTCATCCGGGCTCCTCCTCAACTACCGGGGCGACCTGACCGACTACAACCTCCGATGGTTCGACGCCACCCTCAAAGGCGACGAAAACGCCCTCGCCGGACGCCCCCAGGTCGAAGTCTTCGTGATGGGCGAGAATCGCTGGCGCGGCTACGAGGAGTGGCCCGTACCCGGAGCCCGCGAGGAACGTTGGTACCTGCGTGGCGGGGGCGTCCTCTCTAGAGAAGAGCCGGCGGAGGTCGGCGAATCTTACGACGAGTACGTCTACGACCCGCGAGACCCGGTCCCGACCATCGGCGGCTCGCTCCTGATGCCGGCCGTCTACCGGGCCGGCGCGCGCGACCAGCGACCCAACGAGGAGCGCCAAGACGTGCTCGTGTACACGAGTGAACCCTTCGAGGAAAACTACACTGCGCTCGGGGCCGTCCACGCAAAGCTGTACGCTGCCTCATCCGCGCCCGACACGGACTTCGTCGCCAGGATCGTGGACGTACACCCGGACGGACGATCTATAGGAGTCGCCGATGGGATCATCCGGGCGAGCGCCCGCGAGAGTTATCCGGCACCGGGCGTCATACAACCCGTCGAGCGGAGTCCGATAGAGCCGGAGGAAGTGTACGAATATACGATAGATTTGTGGGCCACGGGGATCACCTTCCTCCCCGATCATTGCTTGAGCGTGGAAGTCACCTCAAGCTCCTTCCCCCGCTGGGACCGGAACCTCAACACCGGCGAGGACACAGCCGATTCCTCCCACTCCGAGGTCGCCCGCCAGCGCATCTTCCACCAACCCGAACACCCGAGCCACGTTACGCTTACCGTCGTGGACGAATAAGAGAGGAGCTACTATGCCTGAAGCGGTGATCCTGGAAGCGGTACGGACGCCTTTCGGGCGGCGTGGCGGCGCTTTGCGCGAGGTGCGCCCGGACGCCCTGCTCGCCCACACGCTCGCCGGGCTCGTTGAGAGGTCCGGCATCGACGCGGAGAAGGTGGAAGACGTCATAACGGGGTGCGTCACCCAGAGTGGGGAGCAGGGGACGAATATTGGACGGCTGGCGGTAATGCTCGCGGGATTTCCGGTTACGGTTCCGGCCGTGACGATCAACCGGATGTGCGGATCCAGCCAGCAAGCGATCCACTTCGCCGCCCAGGCTGTCGCCGCCGGAGACATGGGCTACGCGGTTGGGTGCGGTGTGGAGAGCATGACGCGCGCCCCGATGTTCAGCGACCTCGGCGGCGTACCGGACGCGGGTTCCGTCTTCTCCAGGCTCAACCTGGACTTGCTGGCGAAGCAGGATCTCATTCACCAGGGAGAGAGCGCCGAACGGATAGCGGAACATTGGAGTGTTTCACGCGAAGACGCGGACGCGCTCTCCGCCGAGAGCCACCGCCGCGCCGGCGAGGCCGCCCGCGAAGTCAGGAACGAGGAAATACTGTCGGCCCCCGGCCACGACGCGGAGGGCAATCCGGTAGAACTGACGAGCGACGAGGGAATAAGAGGCGTTATAGACCAGGAGAAGATGGCCGCCTTGAAGACCATCTTCCGCCCCAATGGAGACGGCGTCGTGACCGCCGGGAACTCTTCCCAGATCTCCGACGGAGCGGCAGCCGTGCTCGTAGGCGACCGGGAGAGGGCCGAGACCGACGGCTTTACGCCCCGCGCCCGCTTTCTGGCCCGCGTGGCGGTAGGCGACGACCCGACGATGCAACTCACGGGCGTCATCCCGGCGACCCGACTGGCGCTCAAGAAAGCGAACCTGAGCATCAAGGACCTGGATTGGATCGAGATAAACGAAGCCTTCGCGACCGTCGTACTCTCCTGGGCCGACGAGCTAAAATCAGACATGGATCGGGTAAACCCCTGGGGCGGGGCGATAGCTCACGGCCACCCGCTCGGGGCGACCGGCGCGGGCCTCATGGCGAAGATGCTCACCGGTCTCGAAGCAACCGGAGGAAAACTCGGGCTGCAGGTCATGTGCATCGGACACGGCATGTCCACCGCAACGATCATCGAACGCCTGTAGCTTGTCGGCCCGATTAAAGTTTCGAGGGTAGCGGACTATAAGCCTTGTATAGGGATTGACCGTCCCTTCCCGTCAAGGGGCCGGAGGATATCCTTCCGGTCCTTTATATTTCTAAGTTTCATCGTCGAATCTATTGAGTTGCTCCATTCGCAAGGTTGTTCCGTGGATTTACGCGGCGCCCGCTTAACCCAATCCCTACTCGACAGAACGTCGGCTTTCTAGTAAATAGTGTGTATGGCGATAAATAAGCTATCCGCTAAGAAGTTACCTCCAGCCAAAGGTAGCCGCCGTGAGAGGTTCACAGCCGGCAAGGTCCGGTCTCCGAGATGACCGTAGTGCTCGTGGTGGAGGACGCCGAAGAGTTGGCGCATCTGGTCGAGAGGGAACTCACGGCAGCCGGTTACCGGACTTTGCTCGCCGCGGATGGCGAAGAGGCTTTAGAGGCATACTCACGTGAAGGTCCGGACCTCGTGGTCCTCGACTGGATGCTGCCAAAGCTCGATGGCCTAGAGGTGCTAAGGAGGATACGCCAAGAAGCATCCACCCCGGTACTGATGCTCACCGCCCGCGGCGAGGAGATAGATCGGGTGATGGGTCTGGAAGTCGGGGCCGACGACTACCTCACGAAGCCGTTCGGCATGAGGGAACTGTTGGCGCGGGTGCGGGCGCTGCTGAGACGCGAGGAGCTTCTGCGCCGTACCCTAAAGGCAGATCGCAACGAGCCGGGCGGAGCATCGGGTTCCGTAGTGAGCTATGGAGCGCTCGAGTTGGATCCGGAGTCCCACGACACCACCCTCAATGGTAAAGAACTGGAGCTCACGCCTACCGAGTTCGGTCTTTTATACCTTCTTATGCGCAACCCCGGCAGGACCTTCAGCCGCTCGTACCTGCTCCAGACGGTGTGGGACGTAGGCTACGTGGGAGGCGACCGCTCGGTGGACAACGCCGTGATGCGCCTGCGCCGCAAGCTCGGCCCCCTCGGAGAAGACATAGAGACGGTCTGGGGCGTCGGCTACCGGCTCAAGAAAGCGCGGAAGTGAGACCAGTTCCACGGAGAAAGCGGAGCTTGCTGGATCGTATAGGCGCGCTGTTTTTGAGCGTGAGTCCGCTTCGGGCCGGGGCGGAGGCCGTAGTTCTCGCCGTCGTCCTGACCCTCGGCATCTTCCTCTCCTCCAACAAGCAATCCGGAGCGGATATCTTACAGATACTCGTAGTAGGGCCGCTCGGCGCGATCCTCTTCTCTTTAAGGATGCGTCTAGGAGTCGGGTCCCGGCGGGTGATCACATCGCGGGAAGTCGCCACGGGTGCGGCCGTTATGGTGCTGGTCACCACGCCGGACATACCGTTGCTTATCGCCGAACCTGCCAGCGGTTTAACGT
>JBBPZK010000219.1:0-3945 GCA_038199155.1 Rubrobacterales bacterium
CCGACGACCTTCCCTGCAATTACGAAGTCTGTTTCTCGTCCGCGTCCGCGTGTGCGTCGGCTATCCGTTTCAGGGCGTCTAAATCCGTCACCCGGATCAGACGCCGCCTCAGCTCCACGATACCCCGGTCTTGCAACTGGCCGAAAGCCCTGGTGACTGCCTCGCGGTTTACCCCGATCATGGTGCTGAGGCGTTGGTGAGTGTAGTGAGTGGGTATTTTTATGCGGTTCTGGCCGGTCATCAAGCCCTCGCTGTCGATTAGTTCCAGGATTAGCCCGGCTAGGCGCGCGGGCATCCCTTTGAGCGTTATGTCCTCCAGACGGGACTCGTAACGACGAAGACGCTCGCTGAGGAGATGGGCTATCTGAAGTCCGACCTTTGGCTTCTCGAGGATCAAACGCTCCAGGTCCTCGCGGCTCATCATGGAGATCTCCGACGCCGTCATGGCCTGCGCGTACGCGCCCTGAAGCTGCTGGGCCGTGAGAGCCATCTCTCCAAACACCGTTCCAGCCTCCACCACGGCGAGCGTAAACACGCTCGCCGGTGGTTCTGTAGAGTCTCACCTGCCCCCGCCACAGCAAAAATAGTTTCTCGCTGCGATCCTCGGGAGTGTAGAAGACCTCGCCCGGTTCGAGGTGGATGTCGGTTAGCTGACCGTTGAGCTGCTCTATGTCATCCGGCGAGAGCGGCTCCAGCACATCCACCAACGAGAGGAGACGTATCCTCTCATCCCTTAATTCCTGATACGACATTTGTGGCGCGATTTCCTATCTCTAAAACCAGAAACCTTACGAAGAACCATTTTAGCTTATCAATCGACCATCTGCATATATCAGGCCATGCTGGATTCGGGGTCGTCGATATTGGTACGCAAAAGCACTACGTGCGGGTGGATACGGAAGTATGGGCGTCTGTTCTTGTAGTGTTCCGTCTTGAGTCGGTGGCTTTCGGGCAGGGACGCATAGGTCTTGCGAACGGGAAAGGAGAGGCCGCCGGGCTCACGGCCTCCGCTCCGCCGGGAACCCCCCTCCTCCGCGCGGGGCGTTGGCTAGTGTCGTTGCCTACGGTGAAAGACTCGTCGGGTCTCTGGGGGACATGATGCCGCGAGCAGAGTAGATCGGAGACGAACATCAACGGTAGATATGGGTACGGATTTCTCGGGCAGTCCGAGAATGGTCGGCGAAACCTCGATAAAGAGCCTTTCAGGGACTTTCCAGGACGTGAGGAAGCCCGGCGGGCGGTCTGGAAGTCTCGGGAGGCCGTGGCGCTCCTGGAGCGGGCTCTGGAGTTGATGAGCGAGGATGAGTCTATACAGCCCGCTGTAAAGTCTCTCTACGCTACGATCCGTGAAGCGGAGTCCCGCATGGCCGTGCTGGAGGACTGGTACCGTCGGACTTACGGCGCCATCGTGGCATCGCCCTCGATATCCGCTGGCGAAGATGGAAACGGGCGCAACCCGTGAGAGAGCGACAGTACAAACAGTTCCCGGAGTACGAGATCTACGGGGTGCCCTCGCTGGACTAGCGAAAGAACAACCGCGCGGTATTCAACTCTGGCCTTGCCACCTTCTCCTTCACACAACGGAAGAAAAAGCTCCGAACAGAACTCCATAGAAGGCTACTCCCGCAACAGACGCGCAAGTCACAAACCCCCAGAGTGAACTAGAACACGCCAAACTCCCACACCCTACCGGAAAGCCCTTGAACTTTTGTCGGCAATGACCGACAATACGATTGTCGCCGTACATTCGGAGTAAACCGACTAGAAGAGAAGGAGAAAGCATGTTTCACGGGGTGGATCCGCAGCACATGTTGGAAGCTGTACTGAGAGAGCATGAGGAAGCCAGGGACCGGGCTCGGCGAGACGCAGAGGGGCGTCGTATGTCTCTGCTGGCGTGGAGAAGGGATGAGGCGTTTTTCAAGGGTTGGGGTGGGAAGCGCGAGACCTGAGATGGTTGAGAGGTAGGTGGGGCGCGGATGGGTGAGCGGCGTGGGAAGCCGGACTACGAGGCCGAGGAGTTGCTGGAAGTCAGCGACCCGGAGCAATTCCGGGCGGTTGGCGACCCGACGCGACACAGGATCATCAGCCTACTCTCGGAGCGGGCGGCGACTACCAGCCAACTTGCCGAGGCGCTCGGGCAGCCTAGGGGGAGCATCGGACATCACCTGAAGGTACTCGAAGGGGCTGGTCTGATCCGGGTCGTAAGGACGCGGCAGGTGCGTGCGATGACCGAGAAATATTATGGACGGACGGCGCGGCTCTTCGAGTTCCACGACCCGGAGGGCGGTACGCCGAAGGACGAACTCGCGGACTTCTTCCGGCAGGCAATGGACGAGTACGAAAAGCCGGAGCCGGACGGTGAATTCTCGGATGCGTTCACCATCCGCCACGCGCGTATACCGGTCTTGAAGGCGCAAGAGTACCGGCGGCGGGTCCTGGAGTTGGCCGAAGAGTTCGCCGACCTCGACAAAGTTCCGGGGGAGAGGGTGTACGGTCTCCTGGTCCAGTTGTACCTGACCGACCTTCCCGAGCTACCGGAGGAAGAGGGATAGAGCGTGGTTTCGGGAGGCGTTATGGGCGGCGACTTCCGGCGGTTCTGGGTGGGGCAGACTATCTCGAACCTCGGGGGTTCTTTTACTATCTTCGCGTTGCCGCTGCTCGTCTTCAAGCTCACCGGCTCGGCGCTCAACCTGGGGCTCATAACTGCGTTCGAGTTCCTGCCGTACCTTTTGTTCGGGCTCCTGATCGGAGCCTGGGTAGATCGGGTAGACCGCAAACGTATGATGATCTCTACGGATGTGGCGCGGGCCGTGGTTATAGGCACGATCCCCCTTTTAGCCGCCTTCGGTCTCCTGACGGTTTGGTGGGTCTACGCCGTCGGGTTCGTCAGCTCCACGCTCAAGATAGCGTTCGACGCCGGGGAGTTCGCCGCCATCCCGAGCCTCGTCGGCACCGACGATCTCGTGAAGGCGAACGGACGGGTGCAGGCGAGCTACTCGACCGCTTTCTTTCTAGGACCGCTGCTGGCCGGGGCGCTGGTCGTGGTGATGCCCGTGCAGGACGTCCTGGCTTTCGATGCGCTCTCGTTTCTGGTCTCGGCGTTCGCGCTGGCCCTGGTCCGGCGGAGCTTCAACGCCGAGGAGGATGGGGAGAAAACGGTGACGGGCATCCGCCGGGACGTGGTGGAGGGTTTGAGGTACGTGGTCGGGCATCCGGTGCTGCGGAACATCTCGATCATGATGGCCCTCATAAACCTCGTGATCATCACGACCCAGGCACAGCTAGTTCTCTTCGCCAAGGAGCGTCTGGATGCCGCCGATTCTCAGGTCGGTATCCTCTATTCCGCCGGGGCTCTCGGGATGGTCTTCCTGTCGTTGGCGGCGGGGCCGATCCGGGAGCGCGTCTCTTTCAGTAAGGCCACGCTCGGAGCCTTGATGCTCGACGGGCTGCTTATCATAGGTTTCGCGTCCATAGGCAGTTACTGGGTCGCGGTGCCGGTATGGGCGCTGGCATCAGGGGTTGGTATCTTCTTCAACATCAACACCTCCAGCCTGCGGCAGCAGATAGTGCCGAACCACATGCTCGGTCGCGTCCAGAGCATCGCCGCCGTGCTCGCCTGGTCGGCCATTCCTGTCGGCTCGCTGCTCGGCGGCCTGGCGATAGAGAGAACCGGCAACGTGGCGCTGGTCTACGGTGTGATCGGGGCGCTCGTCTTCCTGATCGCCCTCTCCTTCTGCTTTACGGCTCTCGGACACGCCGAAAGCTACCTTCCGGAAGCAGAATCGTCAGGGGAGCACGAACAGGCGGTCGGTGAACGGGGATGATCGAGACCAGGAACCTCCGCGAAGCGGACCACGGCGAGATAGTGGCAGTAGTGGACGACTGGTGGGGACGCCGCGTCTCCGAGAAGTTGCCCAGGCTCTTTTTCAGGTACTTCCAGGATAC
>JBBPZK010000220.1:0-6791 GCA_038199155.1 Rubrobacterales bacterium
AAACGCTACACATGATCCACAAATACAAAACCGGAGCCCTCATAAAGTCTTCCGCCCGCATCGGCGCCATCCTCGCGGACACGACGGAAGAAGAGCAATCGGACATCTCGGAGTACGCGATAGAACTCGGACTCTGCTTCCAGATAATAGACGACGTACTCGACGCGACCTCAACCCGCGAAGCCCTGGGCAAAAGTGCCGGCAGCGACGCCGAACAGGGCAAGGCTACCTTCGTCGGCGTCTACGGCCTCGAAGGCGCCCGCAAAGAGGCGGATACGGCCGCCGAACGAGCCCTGGCAGCACTCGCGCGGATAGACGGCGACTCCTCCGGCCTCCGCGGCCTTGTCTTCTTCGTCCGCCACCGGGAGAATTAACTATCCCTGGCGAAGCTACAAAACGCGGGCTACAGCGTGAGAAACGGCGACTCGACAACCTACTCGTCGAACGTGGCCTCGCCGGGAGCCGTCAGAAGGCGCAGGGCCTAATCCTGGCCGGGGCGGTACGGATCAACGGTCAGGTCGCCACGAAAGCCGGCCTCCGGGTCGGTGTAGAGGAGCCTCTGAGCGTGGAGAGCAAACAGAGGTTCGTCTCGCGGGCCGGGGAGAAACTGGACGCCGCCCTGGAGGCGTTTTGTGTTCCGGTTTTCGGACGAAGTTGCCTGGACGCCGGTGCTTCGACGGGAGGTTTCACCGACGCGCTTTTGAAGCAGGGAGCGGGAGAGGTGCTCGCTGTGGACGTGGGCTACGGGCAGTTCGACTGGACGCTTCGAAACAACCCTCGGGTCGTCGTGCTGGAGAGGACCAACGTGCGGGGGCTATCCGGGGAAAAGTTGCCTTTTGAGCCGGAGTTGCTGGTGGCCGACCTGTCGTTTATCTCGCTCGCCGTGGCGCTCGAAAAGCTTCTCTCGACGACGGATTCGATCCGGGAAGCGGTAGTGCTCGTCAAGCCGCAGTTCGAGGCTGGACCGGAGAAGGTCGGGCGCGGGGGGCTGGTCAGCGACCCGGAAGTCCACGCGGCTGTTATAAGGCGGGTTATCGAGTCTTTCGACGGTCTTGGTTTCGGGGCTGCTGGCGTTATGCGGGCTCCGGTTGCGGGGAGGCGCTCCGGGAACCGGGAGTATCCGCTCTATCTGGTGCGTGGGTCGTCGGCGGTCGTGGGAGAAGATCGGGTGAGGGAGGTCGTGGCCGGTGGCTGATCCACCCTTGTCGGTGCGCCGGGTCGGGGTGGTCGCGAACCCGAAGGTGGGGGACGGCTACTTCGAGCGGCTGTCGGCGGCGCTCGGAAAGCGGGATGTCGAGATAGCGGAAGTCCGGGCGAGCGACGAGCCCGACGGCGACTCTGACCTGGATCTAGTCTTTGTGCTAGGTGGCGACGGAACGATGCTCAGGGCTTCCAGGATGTATCCTGGAAAGTTGTTGGTCGGGGTAAACCTGGGCAAGGTCGGGTTCATGTCCGGTATGCTGCCGGATGAGATCGAGTCCGGGGTCGAAAAGGTGCTCGGCGGCGGACTCTACGTTCAGGACTACCGGATGCTGGACGTGCGGGTGGATGGGGAAGAAGAGAAACATCTAGCGGTAAACGATGCGGTCTTGATCAAGCAGCAGCCGCATCAGATCGCCTCCATAGATGTCTCCGTCGGGGGTGAGGAGCTTTTCGCTTTCCGCTGCGACGGCTTTATCGCGGCGACGCCTCTCGGCTCGACTGCCTACGCGCTCTCGGCGGGCGGTCCGATCGTCTCGGCGGATGTCGGGTGCTACGTGCTCGTCCCGATAGCGCCGCACGCGCTGGTCAGCCGGCCGCTGGTCCTCGGAGAGAATCAGACGGCGCACCTAAAGCTCGTGGACCGTGGCGCGCTTTTGTCTCTGGACGGCAACGGCGTGCGGGAGCTTGCCGCGGGCGACGGCGTCCGGATCAAGCTCTCACCGGAAAGCGTTAGAATAGGCAGGACCGACGAGTGGACGTGGTGGAGAGCGGTTCGGAGGACCTTTCTGTAGTGCTCACGGAACTTTCCGTCGAGAACATCGCCCTGATCGAAGCCGCCAAGCTGGAACTTTCCCCCGGCCTGAACGCCATTACCGGCGAAACCGGAGCCGGAAAGACCCTACTCGCCACCGCCCTCCAACTCCTCCTCGGCGGTCGCGCCCGCTCCGAAACCGTCCGCTCAGGCTCCGACAAAGCAACCATCGAAGGCACCTTCCTACTACCAGACGACCTCAGCAAAGAGATAATCTCCGGCGCACTCGGAGATTTGGCCGAAGAGATTGACGCCGAAGATGGGCTCGTCCTGCGCCGCACCCTGACCGGAGAAGGACGCTCCCGGTGCTACGTCGGCGGTGTGGCGGTGCCGGTAAAAGCTCTCGCCTCGCTCGGGGAACGCCTCGTCTCTTACCACAGTCAGAGGGAGCAGGCGCGTCTCGCCGAACCTGCCGAGCAGTTGGAGATCCTGGACGATTTCCTGGACGATTCGGCTGCGCGGGCGAAAGAGGAGCGGATAAAGCTCTGGTCACAAGTCGAGAGAGACCGGCGGGCTCTCTCGGAGGTCCGTGCTTCGGCCGAAGCGCGGCTTAGGGAGATAGATTTCCTCCGCTTTCAGGTCTCTGAGCTCGAAGAAGCAGGCTACAGCGCTGACGAGGTTGCGGAGTTGAACCGTGAGCGTGAGAGACTCCGAAACGTGACGGACTTGCTTCAGGCCGTGGCTGATTCGGTTGCGGTTCTATCTTCGGAGGAAGGTGGCGCGATCGACTCAGCGGGCAGGGCTTCCTCCGAACTAGGTCGGGCCGTTCGCTACGACGAGTCGCTTTCGGGAACTTTGGAGCGCCTGAACGGACTCTCGGCTGAACTCGAAGACGTGCTCTACGAGCTCCGCTCCTACCTAGACGAGTTGGAGGCCGACCCGGCGCGTCTGGACGTGGTAGAGGATCGGCTGGCGTCGCTGAAAGGGCTGGAGCGCAAGTACGGTGAGGACGTCGAAGGGTTTCTGGAGGAGGCGCGGGGGCGGCTTCGGAGGCTGGAGAACCTGGACGAGGAGACGGCGGACCTGGAAGCAAGGGTCCGGACCGGTGAAGAGCGGCTCGGGGCGCTCGCGGCGGAGATCTCCACCGGTCGGGAGCGGGCGGCTCGGAAGCTTTCGGAGAAGGTGGGGGAGAACCTGGCGGGTTTGAACCTCGGCAAGACCACTTTCCGGGCCGATTTGGTCCCGTCGGAGCCGGGTCCTTCGGGAGTCGAGCGGGTAGAGTTCGTCATCCAGCCGAACCCCGGTGAACCGGAGTTGGCCGTTCGCCGGTACGCGTCGGGAGGAGAGCTGTCGAGGATCATGCTAGCCATAAGGCTCGCCCAGGAGCGCATAGAGCCCGGAGCCACCTACGTCTTCGACGAAGTTGACGCCGGAATCGGCGGAGAGACAGCCACTGCTGTCGGGGCGAAGCTGCGAGAACTCGGCAAGCGCAACCAGGTCCTAACCATCACCCACCTCCCCCAGATAGCCTCCGAAGCTGGTTCGCACGTAGTGGTCGCCAAAGAAGAATCAGGCGGCCGCACCCTGACCCGCATCCTCCGGGTGGAAGGCGAGGAACGTCGCCGCGAGCTCGCCAGAATGCTCTCAGGCAGGATAGACGAAGCTTCACTCGCCCACGCCTCGGAACTGCTGGTCGGCAGCACTTAGCTGTCTTCGCGGGTGTCACATCCGGGGTTGTGTATTCTATTGATCTAGATCACGCCGGGACCTCTTATTCCTTGACCGTGGGCGTTGCGAGGTACACACTTGGCCTTAATGAGAATCATTTCCATCTGGAGGCGGAGTTTTGTTGCGTAGAACCAGCCTGAGCCGCACTATTGGAAATCCCTGGCTGGTCGCCCTGGTCTTGGCGGCTTTGCTGGTGGCGGGTGTGATGGTGTGGCAGGCGGTTACGTCCGGCGGGGTCCCGGACCCGAGCGCCCGCAACTTGAGCCCGGCGGCGGCTGTCCTGAACAGCGGTATCCTGGTCTTTCGCGAGGGGCTTGAGGCTATTTTGGTACTCGCGGCGGTCACGGCCGGCCTGTTTCGCGAGCGCGGGGATCACTGGCGGCCGGTCGCGGCCGGTTCGGGCGCTGCTTTTCTTGCGACGGTGGCGACGTGGTTTATCGTGGTTGCTTTGATCTCCGCCGTCAATGCTCCGGCTTTGGACGTGCAGGCGGGGACCGGGTTGTTGGCGATCGTAGTGCTTCTGGTGGTTATGAACTGGTTCTTTCACAAGATCTACTGGACCGGTTGGATCGGCCTGCATCATCGCAGCAGGAAACGGACTCTCGAACGCTCGGAAGGCAATAAGTCCGCCGCGTATCTCGGGCTCGCGCTGCTCGGGTTCAGCGCCATATACCGGGAAGGTTTCGAGGTGGTGCTGTTTTTGCAAAACTTGAGGCTTGAGGTCGGCTCCGGCGCCGTCTTGAAGGGAACGGCTATCGGGCTCGCCCTGACCTCCGTGGTTGCGGTGTTGACCTTCGTCGCCCACAAGCGGCTGCCGTACAAGAAGATGCTGATCGCAACCGGGGTCTTGCTCGGCGTCGTCCTGATCGTGATGGTCGGCGAGAGCGCCCAGGAGTTGCAGCAGGCGGCTTGGATCCCAACGACCGAACTGGACCTGCCCATCCCAGGATGGCTCGGGATGTGGTTCGCGGTCTTCCCAACGCTGGAAGGTCTCGCGGCCCAGGGGATCGCCGCCGCACTCGTGATCGGCTCCTACGTCGCCGCCCAGTACGCGCGCATCTGGCGCCCTCGCCGCTCCAGGGCCAAAGCCGAAGTGAACTCCGTAGCCGTCGAGAGTTCCCCGAAGCTCCCAACTAACAAGTAAGAGCACCCCCACAATTACCGGGCGGGCCTCAACTCCAACTAACGTGTCATAAGCTACTATAAAGTTGCGGACTAGTCGCTAGACTTACCTCGGAAAAAATCCGCTGCCCGAGACACGGGAGATGTAGTTGGAGCACCCCACGAACTCCGAACCACCAGACGTATCCGTGAGATCGGGTCGGGAGCGTTAACTGACGGCCCCGACAATACTCGCGCCGCTCGTACTGGCGCTCGTCGCCGCACCCCTCGCGGCCTTCGCCGGCTTGCTCCGTCCTTCTCTGTCGGCTCCGGTCGGGGCGGTGTTGTCGGCTCTAGCCGCCGGGGCGACGCTCTACGCCTGGCTCTCGGGAGGCGGGGAAGTGAACTTCGCGTGGGCTCCCACCCTCGACCTCCGTTTCGCTGTGAAGATGGACGGTCTCGCAGCACTCTACTCCCTGCTCGCCACGGGGGTCGGTTTCGCGGTCCTCGTCTACTCCTGGCGATATCTGCCGCTACATCTGGAGCACGAGGGGAGGCCGGAGACGGCCGCGCCGCGCTTTTACTTCTTTATGTTGCTTTTTATGGGCTCGATGGTCGGGCTCGCGATGTCGCAGGACCTGATCCTTCTCTTCGTCTTCTGGGACCTTACCGCCGTCGCCTCCTACTACCTGATCGGCTACGACGAGCACCATGAAGAGTCCCGCTACTCCGCCCTCATGGCACTCCTCGTCACCGGAATAACCGCCGTCCTACTCCTCATAGGCGCCCTGATGTTCTACGCAGCCTACGGGACTTTCTCTATCCCGCAACTCGCCCGGCTCACGGAGGCGGGACCTCTGCTAACCACCGCCGGGGCCTTTATTGCCGTCGCGGGTCTCGCGAAGAGCGCCCAGGTCCCGCTTCAGTTCTGGCTGCCGCGGGCGATGGCCGCCCCGACCCCGGTCTCGGCCTATCTACACTCGGCGGCGATGGTGGCAGCCGGTGTACTCCTGATCGGGCGGGTGTACCCACTGCTCCAGAAGAGCGACGCTTTGCTGACTGGTTTCCTCGTCGTCGGGGCCGCCTCGATAGCGGTCGGCGGTATTCTGGCGCTCACGCGGGACGTGCTCAAGCAACTCCTGGCATACTCCACTATCTCCCAGTACGGCTACGTCGTGTTCATGTTCGGGCTCGGAGGCAAGTACGGGGCGGCCGGAGCATCCTTCTATGTCATCGCCCACGCCCTTTCAAAGAGCGCCCTTTTCCTTACGGCCGGGGCGGTCACGGAGGCGACGGGGGAGGACCGGCTCTCGCACCTCGGCGGCCTCGCCCGGCGGATGCCGGTGCTGGCCGTCTCCGGTGGGGTCGCGGCGGCGGGCCTGGCTGCTTTTCCTCTGACCGTCGGGTTCTTCAAGGACGAATTACTTTTTGCTGCCGCTTTGGAGCGGGGGCCGGTCTTTGTTGGGATATCCCTATTTGCCGCCGTCCTGACCCTGGCTTATACCTGGAGGTTCTGGGGTGGTATCTTCCTCGGGGAGATTGGGGCCGACGCGCACAAGATCCCATTTTCGCTCGTCGCGCCTGTGGCCGGTCTCGGGATCTTCGCGCTGGCCGGCGGCGTCTTCGTGGAGCCTTTCGCCGTGCTCGCAAGGGCGGCCGGGGCCGTCTCTTACGCGGCCTCCGTCGAGAGCGTCGAGCCCGCCTATCACTTCGATGCCCGTCCCGAGAACCTGCTGGCGCTGGCGACTTTCGGACTCGGTACGCTTCTCATCGTCTCCCGCTCTGTTTGGTCGGGCGTCGCTGATTTGTTCGCCAAAATCGGGAAGAAGCTCGGACCGGAACGGTTGTACGCGGTTGGGTTGGAAGGGTTGAACAAGCTCTCCGACAGGGCGCATATGGCGGAGGTCCGGGACCTGCGTGGAAGGGTCATAGCTATCCTCATCCCCGCCGGGGTCCTCGTCGGGATCGGGGTGGTGACGACGCCGATCCGTGATGTGTACAAGGTCGG
>JBBPZK010000221.1:0-8789 GCA_038199155.1 Rubrobacterales bacterium
ATCCGGTCTACGTCGAGGGCCGCTCCCGCGACCTCTACTGCAAGACGCAGGAGGGCGAGGAATTCCACAACGTCGTCTGGCCGGGTATGTGCGCCTTCCCGGACTTCACGAACCCCGAGACGCGAGAGTGGTGGGGCGCGAACCATGGGGGGCTTCTGGACTCCGGGGTTTCGGGAATATGGTGTGACATGAACGAGCCTTCGCTCTTCGTCCCCCAGCAATCCACGATGCCGGGCGACATCGTCCATCCCGGCGGCGGCGAGACGAAGCTGCACGCCCAGATCCACAACACCTACGGCTCCCTGATGGCCCGCTCCGTCCGCGAAGGACTCCTGAAGCTACGGCCCGAAGAACGCCCGTTCGTAATCACCCGCGCCGGATACGCCGGTCTGCAGCGTCACGCCCTGCAGTGGACCGGGGACAATTCTTCCTGGTGGGAGCACCTGTGGATGAGCATGCCACAACTCCAGAACCTCGGCCTCTCCGGCATCGCCTGGGCGGGCGTAGATATCGGCGGGTTCTTCGACGACTGTGACGGCGAGCTTCTGGCCCGCTTTACCGAGTTCGGCGTCTTCCAACCCTTCTGCCGCAACCACAGCGCCAAAGGCACCGTATCTCAGGAGCCGTGGGCCTTCGGCGAGCCTTACAAATCCGTTTGCCGGAAGATGATAAAGCTGCGGATGCGCCTCATCCCGTACATCTACACTTTATTCGAGGAGTGTCACCGGAACGGGGCGCCGATCCTGCGCCCCCTGCTCTACGAGTACCCGGAGGACGAGACGACCTACACCGCCGACGATGAGTTCCTGCTCGGGAACGCACTGCTCGTCGCCCCGATCACGCGCCCCGGCATAGAACACCGACACGTCTACCTACCCGAAGGGACCTGGTTCCATTTCTGGAGCGGCGAACGCTTCGAAGGACCGGCCCACGTCCTCGCCCACGCGCCGCTCGGCGAGCCGCCACTCTATATAAAAGCGAACACGGCTCTCCCGATGGGACCGGACATGAACCACACCGGAGAACATCCGGCGGAACCGCTGACGCTGCTGGTCCATCCGGCAGAAGGTGCGGGTCTCTCCGCACTGTACGAAGACGCCGGGAACGGCTTCGGCTACGAGAACGGCGAGTACGCCAGGAGAGACATAACCTGCGAGATGGAAGACGGACGGGTCACGGTCCACATCGGAGAACGCGAAGGCTCCTTCGAGCCCGAACACCAAGAGGTCTTGCTGGAACTCCGGGGAGTGGGAGACCCGGAGAGCGTAACCGTTGACGGCCGGGAGGCGGACTTCCAACGAATAGAAGACGGCCGGGGCGTCATCGTCTCGCTCGCAGAGGCTGCCGACGCAACGACGGTTGAGGTGAGGACCTGAGGGGAAAACTGGGCGTCGCCCTCACGGTGGCGATAGCCGGAGCCGGGTACGCGGGGATCTCCCTCATCGTCGCGAACCGCCTGAGCGCCCCTCGCCACAAGAAGCCGGTGCGCACACCATCAGACTTCGGGTTGGACTTCCAGGAAGTACAGTTCAGAACAGGAGATGGCGTGGAACTCGCCGCCTGGTGGGTTCCCTCGGAGGCTTCGCGGGCGGTGGTGCTGGTTCACGGACAGGCGAGCAACAAGGCGGAGCGGCACGTCATCGAGACGGCCCGCGTCTACGCTTCTGCCGGCTACGGCGTTCTGATGGTAGACCTTCGGGGTCACGGGGAGTCGGGACGGGCGCGGCGCACCCTCGGTCTTCGGGAAGTATTGGACGTGGAGGCGGCGCTCGGCTGGCTGCTCAAGCGAGGCTTCGACCCGAACCGGATAGTTCTCCACGGCTGGTCGGCCGGGGCGGCGACGGTGCTGCGGGCCGCCCCCGAAACCGGGGTTGCGGCGGTCGTCGAAGAGTCCGGCTACGCGGACCTTCCACCGCTCCTACGCGCCCAACTCCCGGAGCAGAGTGGCCTGCCGGCGTTCTTCAGCCCCGGCGTCATGCTCGCATCGAAGTTCTTTCTAGGCGCAGACCCGTGGGCGCTACGTCCCAAGATAGAAGCGCGGGAACTCTATGAGAGAGACGTTCCTCTCTTCATCATCCACTCCGCGGAAGATCAGGTAGTACCGCTCGAACACGCCCGCAAGTTGCTCCTGGCACATCCTGAAGCCCGGTTCTGGAAGCTGGGACGGTACGCCCACGTCAAGGCTTACGCGCACCCGGAGTACAGGCAGCGGTTGTTGGCGTTCGTCGAAGAAGCGGTCGTTTGAGGGGTATTATCCGTGGTAGAGGAACATGTTCAGGACGCGGGTGATTATGAGTAGCGCCCCGAGATAGAGAAGGACTAAGAGGTGGCCGCGTTCCTGGCCTTTTCGTAGCGGGCTCGTCTTGTACTCGGCCATTCCGAGTAGCAGCCCGATCGCACACAGCCCCCAAACCCAGTAGAGCGCGAGATAGCGCGTGAAGTTGCCGGGGTCCGGCACGAGCATCGCCCACGTAAAAGTACCCGTGACGAGAGCCGCCACGGAGAGCGAGAGTACGAACAGCACCTTGTTCGGCCGCCTGCGACGCTTCCAGGCGAGCCAGCCGAAGAAAGTCTCCTTGAAGCTACGAGCAAAGCTGCGGGCGCCTGAATCCTCCATAAGTGGCATGCTAACAGATCACGTCCGCGAGCCCGGTAAAATCTCTCTCAAGAGCGCCTGGAGGTGTGGAATCTCTCCGTTTTTAGATCTGGCTCGGCGGTTAGAATGGACCTCATGCGCCGACTGCTCATCCTCGCCAGTGCAATAGTCTTGGTAGACACTATCTTCTACGCGGCGCTGGTGCCGCTGGTGCCGTACTTCAGCGAGACGCTCGGCCTCTCCAAGTCGGCGGTCGGCCTGCTGAGCGGCGTCTTCGGCGCGGGGGTGTTCGTCGGGTCCGTGCCGGGAACTTACCTGGCCTCGCGGGTCGGCGTGAAACCGGCGGCGCTGGTCGGGCTCTCCTTGTTATCCGTGACGAGCTTCGTTTTCGGGCTGGCCGAGACGCCGGGTGCGCTCATCGCGATCCGGTTTGTGGGAGGAGTCGGGAGCGCTTTCTCCTGGGTCGCCGCGTTCACCTGGTTGACCCGCCGCGCCCCGGAGGAGAAACGTGGACAGTACATCGGGACGATGCTCAGCGCCGCAGTCGCGGGAGCCTTGCTCGGCCCGGTAGTGGGAAGCGCCGCTGCGAGCTTCGGCATCCTCCCTTCCTTCTCGGCCATAGGCGTGCTGGGAGCAGGCATCCTTGTCTGGACTATCTTCGAAGAAGCCCCGAAAGTGGGAGCGCCCTCGCCGCTCTTGCGGATGTTACGCAAAGCTCTCGGCTTTCGACTCCTACCCGGACTCTGGCTTATAGCGCTCTCGCCGCTCCTCTTCGGGTCTTTGGCGGTACTGGTCCCTCTGCAACTCGGGAGAGCAGGTTGGGGCGCCACGGCAGTTGGCGCCGTCTTCCTGGTGAGCGCCGCCTTCGAGGCGATCCTTCACCCTCTATTCGGACGCTGGGCAGACCGGAGCAGCTACCGCTCACCGGCGCGCGCCGGCATCCTCGCCAGCATCGGGATACTGTTAGTGCTCTCCGGGGGATCCAACCCGTGGCTCCTCGGCCTCCTCGTCGTCCTCGCGGCCGGAGCCTTCAACGCCACACTCGTCCCCGGAACGACGCTATTTTCGAGAGGGACCGAAAAAGCAGGCATAGACCAGGCGCTCGCCTTCGGCCTGACAAACGTAGCCTGGGCCTCAGGCTACGCTGTCGGTGCGCCCCTTGCGGGCATCCTAGCGGACCTCGGCGGGGACACCCTCTCATACCTCTCCCTCGTCGGGGTTTGCGGGGTTACGCTGGTTCTACTGTGGGCTATGTCAGGAAAATCCTCTAGCTGAACTCTTCTCTGGCTGTCGTCGGATATGCGATCGGGCGGAGTCGCGCAATGTACAAGTCGTATTTCGAGCGAAAGGAAGCGGAGATCTTGGACTTCACGGGCACTTGGAACGTAGTATCCAGCCCTCACTTCGACGAGGAGTATCTGCGCCTGGGAGGGCAACCTCACGTGACCCTCCGTCAGAACGGTGCTTTCGCAAAGGGAGAGTATGAGATCGGTGTCCAACTCGGCACCATAAAGGGCGGCGTCCACGAGGATTTCATAGACTTCGATTTCGCCGGCAGCGACGAAATGGAGGACGCCTTCGGCGAAGGCGAGGCCACGCTGGATGGGGAACGCCTGGCCTTCGAATTCCGACATTACCAGGGCGACGAGTTTACCTTCGTTTGCGAGCGACGAGAGTAAGAGTTTACCGCGTCCGGTCGAGTAGCTTCATGAAGTTGCGCTTGCGTTTGTATTCGAGTCGGAGCAACTCCAAGTATTCCTCGTACTCCTGCTCGCGGCCCAACCTTTGCATCAAGGCGCGCACCTTGAGGAGCAGGTCGTAAGCCTCCTGATAGGCGGCGTTGTTGGTCTGTTGTACCAGAGGCTCGATCCGGCCCCAGTAAATGTCGAGCGCGTCCTCCGGATGTTCCTCCGCGCGCCGGTCGGCCAGATCCAACCAGAGCCCAGCCGAACAGCCGCCTAGTTTCGCCTCGCGCCAGGCGGCGTCGGCATTATTCTCCCAGAGGAAGATACGCACCAGCTCCGAATGGTCCCTCGGAAACACGAGGTAGGACCTCTTCGACTCCTCTTTCTTTTGGGCGATGTATTCGCGTAGGAAAACGAGCGCCTTCTCGCGCCACGGCTTCCACCTGCCGGCGCGGTCGGCGTGGTCCTTCAGCTTGCGGTAGCTATCGAGGCGGGGAACCTCGGCGAACTCCCTCCACACGAGCGCGACGGCCTCCTCGTGGCGGTTCCTCTCGTGGTACTCCCTCGCCAGGAAGTCACGCAGCACGGAGCGCCCTTCATCCGGGAAGACCCACATCCCCTCCTCTGCCCACTCGAGCGCCTCGTCGCGGTCGCCGGCCTGCCGGTATATCTCCGCTATCCGCAGGTACGTCCGGGCGTGGGAGAGGTCCCGCTTCAAGACATCCACCAGCGCCCCGACGCCCTCCTCTTGGCGGGCCAGGACCTCCATAACGTGCTTGATGCGGAACCGGTCGCCGTAGGACTCCGGCTCTTTCTCTCCCGGTCCGAGAGTGGGGACACGGGCCCACTCATCTTCAGCAAGCCTCCGGTACTCGGCGAGCCCTTTCTCCCCCAACACGTCGGCGTAGGTATTCGCCGCCTCGAAGAACGTGTCGTAGCGGCCGCGCAGTTCCCAATCGAAGAGCCGCCTCGCCAGCGTCTCCGGGTCCGGTTTTGCCTCTTTGCAGGCGGAGTGATGGATATCCTCCAGGTCCTGGAGGACCCCGATCATGTGCCCGTCCGCATCGTAGTCCATCGCGCCTTCGGCGGCCCGCAGCGCGTGCTCGGCGAGCTCTATCGTCTCGGCCGCAAAGCCCTGTTCGAGCAATTCGGAGAGGGACCGGCCAACGTTTTCGATGCCGCGGACGTATTCCGGGTAGGGTTCCTCGAAGTCGCCCGGGTCGAAAGCGTTGTCTATGGACCATCGGAAGGCGCCGAGGTCGGGACCGTCCGGACCTTCACCCGCCTCCATCATCGACAGCCGCTCCCGGAGCACCTCATCCTCGGTCGCCTGATCCAGGATAATGCTAACCAACTCCTCCTTCTCCCGACCTCCGAGATAGCTCCGCAGCCGGTCCATCACGTTCCCGGAGGCCTCCGCGCGTCCCCCATAAAGAAACTCCAACCCGACGGCCACGCAATGCTTGCAGAACTCTCCGTCCACGCCAAGCGGACAGTCGCACGAGTAGCAGAGCCCATCGTCCTCCTCCCAAAGCCTCACCCGATACTCGTACGTCCCGAGCACCTTCGCTACGATAACGCCCTCGTGCTCGACCAGGCCGCGCACCCGGCCCTCACGATAGTAACCCTCGCCCCGCTCGAAACACCGCTGTCCCGCCAGGGCTAACAGCTTGGATCCATCCAGGACTTCGTCCAACAATGACCTTCCTGGCCCCAAAATTAAATGTCCGCCTTGAGATTTACCATTCTAAGACTATTTCACCGTCTTGGCGACCGCCTGGTTGCTGACTCGGGTTAGGGCCTACAGTGTCTTTCTTGTTCTCTTCGCAGTTGCGGCGTCTATCTCAAATTTCACCCTCGAAATCGAAGTCTTTGAACTTGAGGGTTCGGCAATTCTCCGATACGTCGCGTTCGACTTTCTCCGGGATGCCGCCGGGAACTTCGGCCTGAATCTCCAACCTTACCAGGACCTTCGATCCCATGATCGAGGCCAGCCGCTGCACGACCTCCTGGCTAATTGCCCCCGCGCTTCCACCAAGCCGGGCGGGGTCGATCTCGACGACGCCGTGAAAACTCCTGGATAGGTCTTTGTCCGGCGGCTGAATGTGAGGAGTATCGACCATGGTATCTCTATCTAGATCTTCGTCAATGCCTCCTCCACCGTTTTCATCTTCTCCGACGCTACTCTCCCCCCCGGTACCCGACGGGTAGGTGGTCGTCTGCTGCTCCGATTCGGCTTCGATCTGCTTCTTGGCGGCGTCGGGGTGGACGAGGACGCTCGACTCGTCCACGTAGATCGTCACCCCCACCTCCCCGAACTTGAGTCCCTCGTAGCGGCCACCAGCCGCCACGGCCTGGGCGTAGCCGAAGAACTCGCCGGAAGCGACGCCGTCCCGGACGGTCTCTTCGAGGACTCCTCCGTCTCGGAGGCGCGGGAGGTACAGGTACTTTGCGAGATCCTCCCGGACCAGCCGGAGAGAGACGTGCTCCTCGCCGCGCCAGAGGTAGGCGTCTAGCTCTTTCTTGAGCATCATCGGCGCCCACTTCGTAACGAGCGCCCCATCGGAGACGACCCGGCGCGAGGCTCGCTCGACTAGCGTTCCTCCGCTCCCGATCTTGGTAGCGCTCCAGTCTAGCCTCATCTTGCCGTCTTCTTGCTTCTCCTCGAATGGGTACATAAGCCACTGGTAGGCTTCTTCGATCTGAAGGTCTACCGCACCATCCAGCCTCTCCCGGTTCTCACGCGCCTGGCGACGACCGTGCGCGTCGAGGTTTAGCTGCTCCTCTTCACCCAGTATGGACTTCCAGGCCATGTACCGGCGAGTGGTCTGCTCCAGCGCCTCCATCCGACCTCGATCCGGAGCCAGAAAAACAAGTGTATTCCGGTAGTGACGGGGCGATCCGCCGCGATTGTTGAGTATGTTCACAACCTCTTTCTTCGCGGCGGCCTCCGGGTCGTTCTGGCGGTGGGTGGACTCCGGGCCAAGCACGACGAGGCGAACGTCTGGCTCGTCGGAGACGTCCCCGCTCGATGACGGAGCCACCCGCACGGCGGCGAACTCTCCTCGTCCGGCCGCTGTCCGACGGAGCCGCGCCGTGATCTCATCTATTACGTCGTCACGGCGCTGTTGCTGGGCGCGGTCCGCGGCCTCGCGATTGACGTTGGGGCGCGTATCGTACCAGTGCCGCGTGCCGTCAGCGTAGAGATAGGCCGCCCCGTCGGAGAGACGACCGAGTGCATCGGCAAATACCGCCGCCGACTCACTTGGCTGGACACACCCGAGGCGAACCCGAACCTCCTCGACGCCCCGCACTCTTTGTCCGGCAACACTTGGCGCACTCCCGACGAAGACGGAGCGGGCGACCCGACGGGCGGCGTGGTAGCGACCGAGGCTACCGACCTGCTCATCCAGCGCCTTTGGCCGAGAGTCAGGACCGTCCACGTCCGAGTCGACTACCGCATCCCAGCCGTCGGGCAAGTAACGGAGAAACTGATTGCGGACCCTGAACTCGTCCAGCGGGATGTCACCTGGCATTATCATGTACGCTTGATCCCCTGCGCTCCACATCTCGTGGATAACCGCCGCCATGAGGCGCAACACGCCCCGCGTCTTCTGGAATTTCTCCAGCGTGGACCAGTCCTCGTACAGCCGGTCGAAGAGCTCCGGGTGGATGGGATAAGCAGAACGAAGCCGCCGCTCATACTCGCTCTCGACGCACTCGGAAGGGTACTCGGAGCGGTTGTCGCGGTACATCCGGGCGTAGGCGGAGACTACCGCGTCGCGGGCCGGGGCGTTCATCTCCGAGGAGAAGAGCCTGCGGCGTACGATCTCGAACCCTTCCGTCGCCCCCACCGGCTTCCAGACGCTCTCCAACCTTCCTAGCACCTGCTCCAGCCTCTCGGCCACGAGCTTGCCGATCTCGCCGCCGAGCTCTATATCCGACCGGCCCGTATCGTCCAGCCTCTCGGAGACCGGGACGCTCACGACGACCATGCCACTCTGCGAACGCTTGGCTGCCTCCGTCAGGTTCTGGACGAAGGTTATGTTGGAGTCGAATGAGCCGGACGCGAGACCGTCGTGCCCGTAGATGTTCCGGGCGAAGGCTACCAATTCGTCTATGAGCACGAGCGCGGGTCCGAAATCGTCGAGGAGTTGCTTGAGGGTCCCCGCACCGGGCGCCACGCTCTGCTCGTCGGCCTCCCGGACGTAATCGTAGCCGTTCACGCCGCCGAGCCGGTAGGCCATTTCGCCCCACAGGGTGCGCGTTGTCACTTCCTCGTGGCGGCGAGGTTTATCCGCGTCTAGATCCGTACCGACTAGCACGGCCCGCTGGGCTACAGGCATCTTGTCAAGGCCGGACTCGCCGACTACCTTCTCGCCGTCGGGGACGATCCCCAAGACTTCCTCGCCTCCGAAGAGATGGTAGAGGGCGAGCATGGAGTGGGTCTTGCCGCCTCCGAAGACGGTCTGGAGTTGGACGACCGGGTCTCCGCCTGTTCCCGACAG
>JBBPZK010000222.1:0-5149 GCA_038199155.1 Rubrobacterales bacterium
ACGCACCGCGTCGGGCGCTGACATTCGACGCTGGGAGTCCTCCCGACCCGTTTTCTTTTGGCGGCGGAACAGAACGTCCCGGAGGAGCGCGACGCACCCGCTGACCAACACAGCGCCGACGAGGTACGTGGAGAGCACCCACAAATCGGTCCCGAGTCCGGCGTCTATCCGGCCGTCGTAGAAGAGCAGAGCCCTTATCCCGTCGGTTGCGTGCTCGAACGGCAGCACTCCAGCGAGCGACCGGGAAAAATCCGGCAGGTTTTGGATCGGGGTGGTCCCGCCGGAGGTCGCGAGCCCCAGGCTTATGATGAGCAGCGACCCCGCCAGTATCCCGACGCGCGGCCCGAAGACCGAGAGCAACAGCAGCCCCAGCATGAGCGCCACGGAAGCTACTAGCGAGAGGAAACCGAACACGTACAACGGTCCCGCCTCGTGATGCACCCCGTATATACCGAAAGCAACCAACGTCTCCACAGCTCCGAGCAGCAGCGACAGCAAGACGGCGAACACCGTCCGCCCCGCGAAGAGCCGGACGAACGAGGGCCTCCGTCCCGTCCTTTCCGCCGTTCCTTCGGCCACGTCACCGAACCCGATATAGATAGCGTTCGCCCCGATAAAACCGAGGATAGAAGCCGTGAACATCAGGTAGAAAGGCATCAGGCCACGTCCCGAGTTGGCCCCAGTCGGCTGGGCGTCCGTGACTTTAACCGCGACCGGCTGCGCGAGTACCGCCGCCCGTTCCGGCGAGATGCTCAAGCCCTTGTCGGCGAGCGATCCGGTTAGCTTCTCGCCGGTACTCGCGGAAGCGTTCGGCTCTGGCGACCTTTTGGTGATCGGCGAAATCGAGGTGTAAATGATCCGCTGTGGCGGCTTGAGAACGCCGTCAAGCAGTAGCTATACGTTCCCAGCGTGTTCCAAGTGGACGCGAATCGAGGCATTTCGTCTTGTGGAGGCCCATCTTCACCAAGAACGCGACAGATCCCGTTCTGCGCTACTTTCGACAGGATAGCCTGGACTGTCCCCGATGGGAACGGTCCCGCCGACTGGTTCGTCAGGATCTCGACCCGCGCAGACTCCGTCCCAATCATTTCGGGCGCTTTCGTCCCCCCGGATAGATGTGCCGCCTCGACCTTGCCTCGCACCGGGTTCCCGAGGAGCGGCGCTTGTCCGGCCGGGACGCTAACGTTCGCGCTCGCAAGCGCCCCGGATAGTTTCTCTCCCGTCGCCCTGGAAGTAGAGGCTGTGAACCCGGAGAAGGCTTGCTTTACCGTAGACAAGGTTGAGGGGTCCGTTGCGGGGTTGGTCAGCAGGAGCAGTTGCGCAGGCTCCGGCGTCTTTCCAGCGGTCGGCGCGGCGAGGCTCGCGAGACGCCCAGAGTAGTCTTTTGGGATCACGATGGCGGCGTACTCGCCCTTGCTAAAACCTTCGAACGCCTGCTTCTCGCCGGAGACTTTGCTCCAGTGGAGCACACCACGAAGCTTCTTCTCCGAAGTGGCTCCTTCCACTACCTGACCTCCAAAATCTACCGGCTTGCCGCCAATTTTCGCGCCCTCATCTTCGTTGACGATCGCCACTGGCAACTCCGGCGGCGCGGCGAGGTTTGCAATGCTCTGAGAATAGTTTTTGGGAATAATCAACGCCCCGTCGTACTCGCCGCGTGAGATCCCCCGCACCGCCGCCCCCCGGCTACCGAGGCGCGTCCACTCGACCGCACTCCCTATCTTCTCGCTCGTGGTCGCGCTCTTTACGACCCGAGAACCGAGTTCCACCCGCTCACCACCGAGCTTCGCACCCGTATCCCCGTTCACGACCGCCACCGGAAGCCCTCGTGTATTGGCGACCGGACTCTTCGCAGCCCCGAAGTTGACCAAAAAGTAGAAGAAAGCCAGAACAACGACCCCAAATATTGGGACCCACACCTTCAAACTCTTCAAAGCTCCACCCGCCATCAAGCCGTCCTTTCCACTCCCTATCAATCAGATCCCCATCGGCAATCCTTCGTGTATATCTGGTTTGATATAGTAAACGCGCAGACGGGCTATATCAAGTACGATATAGTGAAATTGTCCGAAAGTTTTCGAGGGTTTGGGAGTGTGGTCATGAAGATGCGCGATTACGCGATTCTCGCTTCTGTTGCACACGAGCCGAAGAGCGGGTACGACCTGACGAAGTGGTTCGATAGGATCGCGCGTCACTTCTGTTCCGCCGGATACGGGAGCATCTACCCGGCTCTCTCGCGGTTCGAGGAGGAGGGGTTGGTGGTGCATGAGGTCGTGCCGAGCGGCCAGGGGCCGGTGCGAAAAGTCTACTCCATCACGGAGATGGGGAAGGAGGTCTTGTTGGGGTGGTCGGGGGAGCCGGCGGCCGAATCGGATATACGCGACGAGCAGCTCGTCAAGGCTCTGAGTTACGGGATGCTTCCGTGCAAGAGGGCGCTGGAGTTGTTGGATGAGGCTCGCGGGCGCCACGAGGTGAGGCTCGGCTACTACGAGGAGCTTGGCCGCAACCTCGACAGGCGGTTGCGGGAGGGTGAGATCTCCGGCGAGGCGCATCTGGGGTCACTGCTGGTTCTAAAGCGGGGCGTCGGTTTCGAGGAGGAGTACATCCGTTGGTGCGAGGAGTCAAAAGCTTTGATCTCCGGGTTCGCGGATCGAGGGTTGGATGGGACGCGAGAAGAGACTGTTCGAGGATAGATCCGAGGCGGGCCGAAAGCTTGCAGTGAAGCTGGAGCGCTACCGGGAAGAGGAGCCGGTGATACTGGCCCTGCCCCGTGGCGGTGCGCCGGTCGGCTACGAGGTCTCCCGAGCTCTGGGCGCGCCGCTGGACGTGTGTATCGCGCGCAAGCTCGGCGCTCCAGGTCAGCCGGAACTCGGCATCGGGGCCGTCGCCCAGGGAGGGGCGCGGGTGCTGAACTACCGTGTTCTCTCTCAGCTAGGCGTACCCAAGAGCTACGTCGCACGCGTCACGACCAGAGAGATCAGGGAGGTGGAACGCCGCCAACACCGCCTGCGGAGTGGATACGAGCCGGTGAGCGTTCGTGGGAAGACGGCGATACTCGTGGACGACGGCCTCGCCACGGGCGTAACGGCGCGGGCGGCGATACGATCCGTCAGGGAGCGAAGCCCGAAGCGTCTGGTTCTCGCCGTACCCGTGTGCGCAGCCCAGACGGTAGAGGTAATTTATCCTGAGGTCGAGGATCTCATCTGCCTGGCAATACCTACCGAACTCGGCGCCGTTGGTTTCTGGTACGAGAACTTCGATCAAGTGCCGGACGAGACTGTCATCGAACTTCTAAGGAAAGCCCGCCGCGAGCAGGAATAATGTGGCGAACCAACGCTTCGCTACCTCCATTGCATCGGATTCGGGATCGGGATCAAAGCTAGAGTTCTAGGCGTAGGCAACTCACCTTCCACCCACTTTCGACGCCACCAGCACCTCCGAGCTGATACCGAACGAAACCACGGTCTCCCGGTGCAGGATGCGCCAGCGGTTCGCGGGCAAGTAGCTCGCGAGCCGAACCGGACGACAACCACCCACCAACTGCGGCCGCAGTCTATGAACCTGCTTCCACACCGCCGAGACGAGCCCCGGCAACAACCTCTCTCCATAAGTGAGGCTCACCAGGCACAGCCTTCCGTTCCTCGACAAGACCCTGTCGGCCTCCGCGAAAACGCCCCGAATATCCTCCTCGCTCAAGAGGTCGAAGACGTAACTCGAAACGAAGCGGTCGAAGCCGCTATCAGGGACGGGCAGCTTGGTCGAGCCGTCCGACACCATCACCTCCGCCCGCTCGGGCCAACGCCGCAACCTCTCGCGGGCGAGCCCGACCATCGTCTCGCTAACGTCCAGCCCGAGGAAACGGGCCTCATCCGGCAATGGCCCCGACATCAGGCTCTCGGCGAAGCGTCCCGTCCCGCAACCGAACTCGAACACTGCCTTCGCACTCTCGAACCCGGCGTGTTTTACGAGCGTTGCAAGCGCCCGGTCCTCGTAGAAGCCCTGGTGGTCCTGGCGCGCCCCGAAGCCGTCGTAGAAATCCTTCGCCTCCCCGACCGTGAGCGTCCGTTCTTCTCTCTGCGGCATCCCTTGATCTTACCGGGAAAGCAAGAGTGGTTGGAAGCCGGCCTACCATTCGAGGGCAGGAGGCGCTTCTGGTTGAACAAGGCGTAGAATAGTCAGTTGTGATCTATCGGAAGAACAGGATAAGAGAGGAGTACGCTTTGGGTAATTTCGCGTTACTGATTCTGAGGACGACCTTGGGGCTGCTGATGGCGGGCCACGGCTCGCAGAAGCTCTTTGGTTGGTACAACGGGCCGGGCATGGAGGGGACCGGCGGTTTTATGGAGTCGCTAGGGCTCAAGCCGGGTAGCCGCTGGGCGGCGCTCGCGGCCGGCTCCGAGTTCGGGGGCGGCGTGCTTACCACGCTCGGCCTTCTCAACCCGCTCGGTCCTCTAGGGGTCGTTGGCTCGATGGCGATGGCGGCGAGAAAAGTACACTGGAAGACGCCGATCTTCGCGACCGAGGGCGGCCCGGAGTTACCCCTGGTGTACATAGTAATAGCGTCAGTCCTGATGATGTCCGGGGACGGCAAGTATTCCATGGACCACGCGCTCGGCACCCGGCTTCCGCGTTGGATCGCCCCGGTCGGCTTCGCAACGGCGCTCGCCGTCGTCACCAGCACGATCACCGAGGAAGAGGACCAGCAGGAAGAGTCCGGCGGAGAGCCCGGCGAACCGGAGAGCCTGTAGATGTCCGGGGACGGAAGGGGAGTAGAGATCCCCGAAGGCTACCGGGACCTGCTGGAGAGCACCGCCCTCGTACACGTCGCCACACTCGGCCCGGACGGCGAGCCCCAGAATAACCCCGTCTGGTTCGACTGGGACGGCAAGCACATCAAGTTCAGCCAGACAAAAACGCGCCAGAAATACAAAAATGTGAGCCGCGACCCGCGCATCGCCTTCTCAATCGTCGACCCGGAGAACCCCTATCGTTACCTCGAAGTACGGGGCGAAGTCTCGAAGATCGAAGAAGACCCGGACATGGCGTTTATCAACTCGATGGCGAAGAAGTACCTGGGCCAGGACGAGTATCCCTTCCACCAGCCCGGCGACGAGCGGGTCGTGGTCTTCGTCGAGCCCGAGCACACAAC
>JBBPZK010000223.1:0-9575 GCA_038199155.1 Rubrobacterales bacterium
AAGTACGCTACGGGTACGCACGTGCTCGTGAACGAGATCGAGGTCGAAACGGGCGCCACGCCCAAAGAGGTAGTCTGGCAAGATGGCAAGGCCAGCCTCTACCGTTACCGGCGTCCCGACGACTCCGGCAACCGACATCCCGTCCCTATACTCCTGACCTACGCTTTCGTGCTCAAGCCCTACATACTGGACCTGACGCCGGGCAACAGCCTGGTCGAATACCTAGTTGGCGAGGGCTTCGACGTGTACATGCTTGATTTTGGAACCCTGGGTCCCGAGGACGCGGGGTTATCTCTCGGAGACTTGATCCTCGACTACTTGGACGCCGCTGTACGGTCTGTCCTCGAAACCTCGGGCGCCGCTGAGATCAGCCTTCTCGGACAGTCTCAGGGCGGCACGATGTGCGCCATGTACGTGGCTCTCTTTCCGGAAGGACCCGTCAGGAACCTCGCCCTTCTCTCCGCCCCAACAGAATTCGCCCCGAGTAGGCCGGGACTCCTCGGTCTCTGGACGCTTGCCAGCAGGAGCGGGGGCGCGTTCTTCGATCCGGCAGTGGTGCCACGGTTCCTCGGCAACCTACCAACGGACCTCGCCAGCACTGTCATCCAGTCGGCGTCCTCCATGCAGGCGATCGCTCTCGGCGCGGCTGCCCGTCCTTTTGGCCTCGGTGTCTACGACACGGCTTTGCGGAAGTTGCGAGACCTGAGTAGAAGAGACGTGTCCTTCCGGTCTTGGCTGGCGGCGAGCCGGTGGGTCGACGACGCGGCGCCGTTTCCTGGAGAGGCTTTTCGGGAGTGGGTCGCGGACTTCTACCAGCGCAACGGCCTCGTCAACAGACGCATAAAGCTTCGCGGACGACTGGTGGATCTCTCGAATATCGAGTGCGCGGTGCTCAACGTCTCCGGTAAGTGGGACTATGTCGTACCCTCCTCCCAGACAAGGGCCACGACCGCCCTCGTCCGTAGCCTCGACAACGAGTCCGTATCTCTAAACGCCGGCCACGTAGGGATGTTCGTGGGACCCGGCGCCAAGACCGGTTCGTTGCCTCTCATACGGGACTGGCTCGCGCCGCGCTCGGGCCGGCAAGCCGGATGACCGACACGCGCCCGTATACCGCAGCCAACCCCGTGGCGCCGACGGCGCGATGGATGGCGGCCGCGCGAGCCCGAGAAAGCGAGCGCCCGGATGCCTTGTTCGAAGACCCTCTTGCCGCGGCGCTGGCCGGCCCTGATGGCTTCGCCTGGCTCGAACGAATGGAGTTCGCCTCGCTCTCAGCGGGACCTGGCTTGTACGGTGTGATCCGGACCCGCTTCTTCGACGATTTCCTGCTCGGCGCCTGCGAGGCAAGCGACGCGCGTCAAGTCGTGGGCCAGGGCCGTGCGCCAGGTGGTCCTCGCCGCCGCAGGCATGGATACGCGCGCGTTCCGTCTGGGTTGGCCGTCCCATACCCGTCTTTACGAGATGGACCTCGCGGAAGTGCTGGATGTCAAAGAAAATGAGATCTCAGCGGTCGGAGCCCGCGCGACTTGCCAGAGGCATTCGGTCAGGGCGGACCTGAAGCTGGAGAACTGGCCCGAAGCGCTCTTCGCCGCCGGTTACAAAGTGGAAGAGCCGTCGGTCTGGCTTATAGAAGGACTTCTCCTCTACCTGCCCAACGCGGCCGTACAAAGCCTCCTGGAGAAGGTGGCCGCGCTGTCGGCGCCCGGCAGTCTTCTCGGACTCGATGTGATGAACAGGGATTTCCTGTTCTCTCCGGCGGCATGGCCGCAGCTTGCCATCCTGGCCGGTCGCGGGGCACCCGGACGTTTCGGGACCAACGATCCGGAAGCCCTGCTGGAGAGCCACGGTTGGAGGGCGCGAGTAACGCAGCCTGGCGAAGAAGGAGCAGATTTCGGTCGGTGACCAACCCGCCGCTCTCCCGATGGGTAGCGAGCCTACCACGGGCCTTTCTGATGAGAGGACAAAGGTTCGTAGAGTCTGCAAAAACATGACATATACACCTCGCCCGAACTCGTCGCTCGGGTCCATAAAGTTGGAGCCAAGTTAGACTTACGGCGATTCGAGAACCGCCGAGTGTGATGAAGCGTAAAGACAGTCAGCTTATCTTTCCGGGTTCTTATACTCACGCAGGTAATCGGCGGGGGAGAGCACCAGGACGCCTTTGATCTTCCCGCAGTAGTATTGGCCGAAGTGGGTGATGTCGCCGGTGATCAAATGTGTCGCCCCGGCGACGGTAGACGAAACCTTGCCGGCTAGCCTCCATCTGCGCGTACACTCCGGTTGCGGAGCAGGAATAGACCGTAGATGAGAGAGCCGAGCGTGATAGCGATGAGGAATATCGGGTAGGCGCCGGGACCGAGGAGCGCCAGGCTGGTGGTGAAGACCAGCGTAGTGTGGACTATGAAGGCGGGCCAGATGGAGCGGGTGCGGAAACGGAGTGCCGCCCAGGTGAAGCCGCCACAAAACGCCAGCAGCGTCACGTAGACTGCCTCCGGCCAGGGACCGTCGGAGAGTACCCTGCCCAGTTGCAGAGCGCCGGAAAGGAGTGACGTGGCGAACATCGCGCGGATCGGGCCGGTTGGGATCAGGGCTTTCCACAGGACGCCGCGGAAGATGATTTCCTCCCCAAATGTCGCGAGGAGCATTACGATGAGCTGGGTGACGAGCAGACCGGCGGATGGGCTCTGGATGCCTCCAGAGAGGGCGAGGGTACAGAGCGCGAGTGGGGGGATCAACAGATACCAGTTACGTCGCCGGGAGCGCCTGAATCCGGCTTCCCGCCACCAGCGGAGCCACGAGAGCAGGGCGGCGGCCAGTAGGATGGAGAGAACCCAAAACAAGTTATCGGCGGTCTTTAGAGACTTGAAAGCCCCGCCCAGGCCGGAGGGCTGACTAAGCGCTCCGGGTGAGAGTCCCGACACGCTGCCCACAATGGCCGACGGCAGAATTGCTCTGCTCAGGAAGGTGAGACAGAAGAGCGTCACTAAGATCAGCAGAGAGAAGATGAGTGAGTGGCGGGCAGGGAAGGTCTTCAACGGAAGATTTTCTCTCTCAACGGCCGGTGTGCCTCTACCACTCAAAATCTCCCCGGAAAGCGTTCTAACAGCCTACTGTACAAGAATCGCCTTTCCAGGGTGACCGCAGGACGCTACTTTATCTACTCGTAGAGACCGGCCTTCTGTTTCTGGCGTTCTATAGTGTTTTCTATGCGGCGGGCGTCGGGGAGGGCCATGCGGGTGAGTTGGTAGACGCGGCCCTTGTTGCTTGTTATGGTCATCGTGCAGTTGACCCATCCCTGGATAGTGGTCCCCGAGATCTCCCGCAGGTTCAAGGATTCCACGTTTTGTCCCTGCCACCCGCTCCGCAGTTCCACGCGGTCGGGGTAGACGAGGACGATGTTGTTGTTATGCCCGGTTGCCTGGGTTATTGGAGCTTCCATGAGTTCTCCTCCTCTCAAATAAGAACCAAAAGGACTCCGGAGATGATAACCTCCGGAGTCCCATAAAAGGGACCGGGACGGAAAGTCCCGATCCGGCCTAGCCTTTGTTATATCAGGCGTTACCCTCGGACGGTGCTCCAACCCGTTGCTCGGAGGACCCGTAGCCGTTGCCATTGCCACTACCGTTCTGGTAGTCGGTGGCGACGAGGTCAGGGTACCCGTAGACGCCGTGCTCGCTGATGTCCAGGCCGTTCAATTCCTCGTCAGGCTTGACGCGAATGCCGATGGTCGCCTTTAAGAGGGCGAATACGGCGAGCGAGGAGAGGAATACGAACCCTCCCGCAGCGAGCACACCGAGCGCCTGTACGCCGAGTTGGGTGAACCCGCCGCCGTAGAACAGGCCCGGCTTGCCGACCGCCGCAAGCGCGGGGGTCGTGAAGAGGCCGGTAGAGAGCGTGCCCCAGACACCGCCCATCCCGTGCGCGGCGATGGCGCCGAGCGGGTCGTCCACGCCAATTCGGTCTACGAAGACCAGCGTGGCGTACATGATGACCCCGGCCAGGAAGCCGATCACGATCGCCGCCCAGGGGGCGACGAAGGCGCAGGCCGCAGTGATGGCGACGAGGGCGGCGATGGCTCCGTTGCCGCCCATGCCGACATCGACGTTGCGCCGGTAGACGTAGCTCATGAACATGGCTCCGAGGACACCCGCCGCTGCGGCGAGGTTGGTCGTGAGGGCCACGTCGGCTACCTGGGTGGTCGCGGCCATCGTTGAGCCGGGATTGAAGCCGAACCAGCCGACCCACAGTATCAGGACGCCGAGCACCGCCAGCGGCATGTTGTGTCCGGGGATGGTGATCGGGCTTCCATTGTCGTCGTATTTGCCGATGCGGGGTCCGAGGAGCAAGGTTCCGGCCAGCGCCGCCATAGCGCCGGAGAGATGGACGACCGTCGAACCAGCGAAGTCCTGCATCCCGAGTTGGCCGAGCCAGCCACCGCCCCAGATCCAGTGTCCCACTATCGGGTAGATGAGACCAGCGAAGACGACCGCGAAGATCACGTAAACGGCGAACTTGGTCCGCTCCAGCATCGTACCCCACACAATCGCCAGCGAGACCGCCGCGAAAGCCACCTGGAAGAGGTACTTGGCCGAGAGCGGCACCTGCGTCCACGAGAGCCCGGCGAATACCTGGTCCGCACTGTCGCCGCCCAAGTTTAGGAAGAAGCCGTGTAGCCCGATGATCGAGTTGAGTGGACCGCCGTCGGAGAAGGCGAACGCGAAGCCGACGGCCCAGAACAGGATGGCGGCGATCGCCAGGTTCACCAGGATCTTCGCCACCACGCTACCGACGTTCTTCATCCGCGAGAACCCGACTTCGAGCATGGCGAATCCGGCCTGCATAAAGATCACCAACACCGCCGCGACGATCACCCATATGGTATCTACCGCCAGAGAAACGCTCGCCACCGTAGGCTTATCCTGCGCGAACGCTACCGCCGGCGCCAGCACCACCATCGCAAGCATCGCCGCAACTACCATACTCAATCGACGCAAAAGTCTACTCCTCCTACGTGTGAAGCCTACAGACCACCACAGAATACCCGCCTATGTGAAAGAGGTCTTTAGCCGAATGTATAAAGATGGGGCATCTCAGAGGGCGTTTTGTTGTCCTATTTGTACAGAGATACGCTGAATACAGACTAGCGGTCGCCGAGGTTCGATGGCTGTTCCGGAACGTGTCCGAGGAGCTGCATCGCTTTTATGCCGAGGGTGAGACGCTCGCGGTCTTCGCTCTTGTCTACGTCGAGGCCGGTTAGCTCTCCGACGCGGTCGAGTCGGTAGCGGATGGTGTGGCGGTGGGCGAAGAGCCCGGAGGCGGTCTTGACGGTGCTCGCGTCGTTGTCGAGGTAGGTTGTGAGCGTCTGGACGAGTTCGGTGCCGTAGCGGGAATCGTAGACAACCACCGGCTTTAGCGTCTCGCTGTAGAACAACTCCAACTCCGCCGGGTCTTCTTGCAAGACGCGGAAGAGGAGCTTGTACGTGCCGGCTCTCTCGAAAGTAGAGACGGAGGATGGGCCGTGGATGCGGTGCCCGATCTCCAGCGCTACCTCCGCTTCGGAGTAGGCGTCCGGGAGAGAGGCCGGTTTTTCGGTGTAGCGGCCGATACCGACGGAGACTGTAAGGTCCGGCAATAGTCCCTTGACGTAACGCTGTATCCTCGCCGCGAGTTGCAGCGCCATCTCCGGTAGATCCGCCGGTTCCTCCCCGGACGTTTCCGTAGAGCTTCCTATAAAGAGTATGACGTTGTCCGAGCGCGGGCCGAGCAGGAAGTTCGAGAAGAGCTCGCGGGCCTGAAGGCGTGTGGCGTCGGCCAACCTGCGCTTCAACTCCTGGATGGCCGGCTCCTTCAGCTTTCGGCGGTCGAGGTATCGGGCGAAATCGTCGATGTCCACAATCATCACCAGCCCGCCCCTGGAGAGGTCCGCGCCGAGGTACCTGGCGCGTTGCAACAGTAGCTCGACGGAGCCGTAGTGGCCGCTCGTAAGGTCGTCTATAAAGTCTCCCCGCACGCCGAGTTCCGTCTCCAGCCGCACCCGCTCCTTGCCGAGCGCCGTTTCGAGGACCCGCCGCGCCCAGTACAGTAGCACCACGTCCTCCGGCCCGAGTGGCTTCTCGCCCGGCTCGATCCAAAGATACCCTGCCGGAGCCGCGCCGCCCCCGATGGGGGTCCAGAAGAACTCTCCACCGGCCACCCGCCACCGCTCTATCGGCACCGATAGGAAGCCGTCCGGCAACCTGGCGTAGCGGTCGCGGCGCTCGCGGCGCGTCTCGTCGGCCCCGAGCCCCTTTGAAGCCCGCAACCCGCGCTCCTCCAGCAGCGCCGCAAGTTCGTCCGGGCTGTCCGGGTCCACGTTCAGCAGGCGACCGACCGGGTCCTCGACTACCACCGAACGCCCGAGCAACTCTGAGATACGGGCCGTCAGCTTCCCCAAAGAGACCTCGCCGCCGGCGCTCTCGACGAGCGCTCGGCCAACGGCGTGAGAGCGTAGCAGAAGTCCGTCGTTGCCCGCGTAAAAGATTGAGAGGAGCCGACGGAGCGGTGTAGATGGAGAGACCGTGAAGAGCCCGAGACCTAACTCCCGCGCAAGCTCGACCAATTCGGGGGGAGCGTTCTCCGCCCGCAACACGAGCCCCGGAGAGTCTGCCTCGACCAGTACTTCGAGATACTCTCTGTCCAGGTCCTTACGCGTGGTGATGACGACCTCGTCCGGCTCCAGCCATCCCTTCGCGTCCTCTTCCAGCGCCAAGCCCCGCACGGTGCGGCGGACGTCGCCCGGCGCCAGGCAGCGCGCTTCGAACTCATCCGTGAGCGTTCCGGTTAACTCTTCGAGGGTCAACGGAATATCCCATCAATGTACTCGGGGTTAACAAACATTACTGTTAGAAATATATACGAACATGCGAGAATGCGTCAGGGCGTGAAATATGAGACAACTCGCGGGCGCGCCGGTGCTAAAATTAAGTATAAAGAATTAGACCTTTGGCCTCCGATCCGGAGGCCGTATACTTGTCTGGTCGGGTCATCTGGAAGGGGGCGTGAGATCTCCGAGAGCCATATAGCCGTCCACGGGGCGCGAGAGCATAACCTGAAGAACGTAACCGTTTCGCTGCCGCGCGACGAGCTTGTCGTCGTTACCGGCCTCTCGGGCAGCGGCAAGTCCTCGCTCGCCTTCGATACCATCTACGCCGAAGGCCAGCGCCGCTACGTCGAGAGCCTCTCCGCCTACGCTCGCCAGTTCCTCGGACAGATGGACAAACCCGACGTAGACCACATAGACGGCCTCTCGCCCGCCGTCTCGATAGACCAAAAGACTACAAGCAACAACCCACGCTCAACCGTTGCAACCGTAACGGAAGCCTACGACTACCTCCGCCTGCTCTACGCCCGCGCCGGGCGGCCTCACTGCCACGTCTGTGGTTTTTCTGTCGCCTCCTCGACTCCACAGCAGATGGTCGAGAAGGTGCTGGCGCTCCCGGAGAAGACGCGCTTCATGGTGATGGCGCCGGTCGTCCGGGGACGCAAGGGTGAGTTCGGGAAGTTCTTCAAGGACCTCTCCGAAGACGGCTATGCCCGCGTCCGGGTGGACGGCGAACTCCACGAGCTGCCGGTGGACCTCGGGTTGGACAAGAACTACAAGCACGACGTAGAGGTCGTGGTCGACCGGTTGGTGATCCGGGAAGGCATAGAGCGCCGCCTGACAGACTCAATAGAAACGGCCCTGCGGCTCGCCGACGGACTCGTGCTCGTCGAGACCGTGAATAAAGACGGTGGCGGAGCCGGGGAGTCCATGCTCTTCTCGGAGAACTTCACCTGCACCAACTGCGGGGCATCCATCGCCGAAATACAGCCCCGGACGTTCTCGTTTAACAGCCCGCACGGGGCCTGCGACCGTTGCGACGGGCTCGGGAGCCGGTTGGAAATAGATCCGGAACTCGTGGTCCCGAATGGAGACTTGAGCATAGATGAGGGAGCGCTGGTCCCGTGGGCCAACTCTTCCAGCGAATACTACGCGAGCATCCTGTCCGGGCTCTCGGAGAAGTTCGGGGTGGAGATGGACGTGCCCTGGCGGGATCTCCTGGAGGAGCATAAGAAACTGGTGTTGCACGGGAGCGAAGAGGGACGGATCTACGTCTCGTACAAGAACCGCTATGGTCGGAGGCGTCAGTACATGACCCGCTTCGACGGCGTGGTCGGCAACCTCCAGAGGCGCTACGCCGAGACCGACTCCGAGTATCGGCGGGAGAAGATCGAGGAGTTCATGAGCCACGTTCCCTGCCCCAAGTGCGGCGGCGCCCGACTCAGGCCCGAGGCGCTCGCGGTGACGGTCGGGGAGAGGAATATCTCCGAGTTTACACGTATGAGCGTCACCGACGCCCAGGACTTCTTCGAGGGTGTGGAGTTCACGGCGCGGGAGTGGATCATCGCCGAGCGGGTAGTCAAGGAGATCCGTGAACGTCTCGGTTTCCTGGTGGACGTCGGCCTCGGTTACCTCACTCTAAGCCGCTCGGCCGGAACGCTCTCCGGCGGCGAGGCGCAGAGGATAAGGCTCGCCTCCCAGGTCGGGAGCGGGCTGGTCGGGGTCTTGTACGTCCTGGACGAGCCTTCCATCGGGCTACATCAGCGGGACAACCGACGCTTGCTCGCTACCCTGACGAAGCTCCGGGACCTCGGGAACACTCTGGTAGTCGTGGAGCACGACGAGGAGACGATCCGGGCGGCTGACTACATCGTGGACGTCGGGCCGGGAGCCGGGGTGCACGGCGGCGAGATCGTGGCGGCCGGAAGTGTTTCGGACATAGAAGCGGAGGAACGCTCGGTGACGGGAGATTTCCTCTCCGGGCGGCGGCGGGTCGAGCCGCCGGAGGGCCGCCGGGAGCCGACCGGCGCTGTCTCCGTCCTCGGGGCGAGCGAGCACAACTTGAAGGGCATAGACGCCGAGTTCCCGCTCGGGGTATTTACTTGCGTGACGGGAGTTTCGGGGTCGGGGAAGAGCACGCTGGTCAATGAGATCCTTTACAAGGCACTCGCCAACGCCGTCAGTCGCGGCAAGCACCGTCCGGGGCGGCACGAAGGCATAAAGGGTGTGGAAAGCGTGGACAAAGTCATAGACATCGACCAGAGTCCCATCGGCCGTACGCCACGCTCCAACCCGGCGACCTACACGAAGGTCTTCGACCACATTCGGCAGCTATTCGCGGCGACGCCGGAGGCGAAAATCCGGGGCTACAAGCCTGGCCGTTTCTCGTTCAACGTGAAGGGCGGGCGTTGCGAGGCGTGCCGGGGCGACGGCCAGATCCGGATAGAGATGCACTTCCTGCCGGATGTCTACGTCCCGTGCGAGGTCTGCAAGGGCCGACGCTACAACAACGAGACCCTGCGCGTAACCTACAAGGGTAAGTCGATCTCCGACGTGCTGGAGATGACCATTGACGAGGCTTGCGGGTTCTTCGAGCCCGTCCCGGCCATCTCTCGCCGCATGGAGACCCTGCGCGACGTGGGCCTCGGGTACGTCCGATTGGGACAGCCCGCCACGACTCTTTCGGGAGGCGAGGCCCAGCGGGTCAAGCTGGCGA
>JBBPZK010000224.1:0-5622 GCA_038199155.1 Rubrobacterales bacterium
CACGCCAGCGGCCACTTCGACGCGGACGTCTCGCAGTACATGCTCGGCTGGATGCTCGGCACGGAGTGGTACCCCTACGCGGTAAAAGTCACCGACGACGCCCATCCAAACCAGAAACCGTACTCCGGCAAATACTTCCAGGCCAAAAAAGGCGCAACGGCGTTCGAGAGCTGGCTCGCCTCCATGCTGGACGTGATGGCGAAAGAAGAGATGAAATACGGTTGGCAACACCCGGCCTCCTTCACCAACTGGCTCACCACCGACCCCCTCAGCCACCCCGAAGAAGCTTTCCCCCAGGAGGACCTGGTCTCCGTAGACCCGACGCACCTGGGACCGACCTCGGCGTGGAAAGCAGGCTACTACGCAGCTTTTCACGTCTACCCTTACTACCCGGACTTCCTCCGCTTCGAGAAGAAATACCAGGACTACAAGACCCCCGACGGCAGGACAGACTCATACTCCGGATACCTGAACGACCTTCGCGGCTACGTCAAGGACATGCCGCTGGTGGTCGCGGAGTTCGGGGTACCGAGCTCGCGGGGTATGGCCCATTATGGTCCACTCGGGCGCGATCAGGGCTACCACACCGAGAAGGAGCAGGGCGAGATCGAGGCGACCCTGCTCAAGGACATGCGGCAGGAAGGCTACGACGGAGGATTCCTGTTCGCCTGGCAGGACGAATGGTTCAAGTTCACCTGGAACACGAAGGAGATAGACATCCCTCCGGACCGGAGGCCGATGTGGCTAAACCGTCTGACCAACGAGCAGAACTTCGGCGTGTTGGCCGAGAGCGCCGGCAAAATGAAAGACCGGATCTTGCTGGATGGCAAGACAGCCGACTGGAAGAACAACCCGAACGTGTCGAAAAAGAGCTACCCCGGCGTGGACCTCTCCGTCACCCACGACGAAGCCTACCTCTACCTGCTGGCGAAGAAAAAAGACGGTAGCTGGAACTTCCCGAAAGACGAGTTGAACGTTGGCTTCGGTACGAAGTCCGGGGGGAGCGAGAAAGCGAACGCGGCGCCGGGCCTCGCCTTTCCGAATGGCGGCATACAGACCCTGCTGAAGATAAACGGCCGGAGCACCTCGAAGATGTTCATCAACAGCGCCTACGATTACCACACCTGGACCTATGGATCCCAACTAAACATGATACCGACTGTGCCGAACGGCGGTAACGCGGATGCCGGCAAGTTCCTGCTCTGGAAACTGGCCCTCAGCCGTCCGTTGACGCTTCCCCAGAGTGGACGGAAAATCCCATTCGAGGAGTTCGACGTCGGCAAGATGAAGCCCGGCGTCACCGATCCCTCCAGCCCGAACTACGACAGCCTCGCCGATTGGTACGCGAAGGGAGACGTGCTGGAAATCCGAATCCCCTGGACGATGCTCGGTTACACCGACCCGAGCGAGCTAAAAGTCTGGGACAATCTTTACAAAGCGGGTAAGGTCAAACCGGTTAAAAGCCCCGGCCTACGCGTATATCCAGCTCTAAAAAAGACCGGAAACACGAGTATAGACCCGCTCGACTATACCTGGAAAGGCTGGAACGATCCGAAGTCCTACGAACGAAAGAAACAGAGCTACTACACAATGCAGAGAGCATTCGAGAACAAGAAGCTGGACCCCATCCCGCAAAGCCCCTAAGAAGACCCCGTCGTGAAATGGTCCCAGCCGGACAAACCCTCTACAACCCCACCATCCCGGACAAAGACGACTTCCTCTTCCGTCACCTCCCCGATCACGGTGAGAGGTACGTCCACCCGCCGGGCGAGGTCCTCCAGTACCCGCTCCGGGGCGGCGATGAGTAGCTCGTAATCCTCGCCGCCGGTAGCCGCCAGCACGTCCGCGTCCCGTCTGAGAGATTTGGCGGCCTCCCGCGTATCTTCCGCGACGGGCAACAGCCCCAGGTCTATCCGGCAACCGACGCCGCTCTGCTCGCAGATGTGGCGCACGTCGGAGGCGAGCCCGTCGGAGAGGTCTATCATGGCGTGAACTCCGGCTTCCGAAGCGGCACGCCCGGCCTCTACCCGCGGCTCCGGCCTTAGATGCTTGCTTACAAGCCGCTCCGGCGTAGCTTTACCGCTTTCAAGGATCAGAAACCCAGCCGCCGAAGCTCCCAATTCCCCCGTCACTGCCAGAAGGTCTCCGCATCTCGCCCCCGAACGCAACACAGCAGCCCCCGGAAGCTCACCCAATATAGTCACGTTGACGGTCAGGGCGTCGGCCCTCGTGGTGTCGCCACCGAGCGGATAAACACCAAACTCCTCGCAGGCTTCCAGCACGCCCTCCATGCACCGTAACGTCGTTTCCGGCTCCCCCGCTCCACCGGAGACCAGCACGAAACGAGGTATCCCCCCCATCGCCGCCACGTCCGAGACGTTGACCGCCACCGCCTTGTACCCGACATCCTTCGGAGACGCCCACCCCTCGAAATGATGCCCGGAGACGAGCATGTCCGCAGCGGCCACCCACTCCTTCTCCCCCAGACGCAATACGGCGCAATCGTCTCCGATAGGCAACAAGACCTCTCCCGGCGGACCACCCAGTCGGCCGGAAATCTCCCGTATAACATCGAACTCGTTCAAGCGGGATTGACGCATTGACGCATTACTGCATAAATTTGGTTCGGCATGCTCATCTTTTCAAGTCCCTGATCGCTTTCCAGAGGGTGTCCGACTCATCTTTCGTGTACCAGGTTCGGAGAGCCCGCCACTCCGGCTCGGTTGCCCACACGAAAGTGTCGTGGGCGTCTTCTTCGAGGCTGATTTCGCCGCCGGGGTGACGGGCCAGGAAGCCGACTCCTGCGTACAGTTCGGGGTCTTCCGGGATCTTCCAGGGCTCTACTCTCGCCCACCAGGCGGTCTCGGGGTCTGTTTTGAGGCCGGTTTCCTCCAGCGTCTCCCGCCGGGCACAGGCCAGGAAGTCCTCGCCGGGCTCCAACATGCCGCCGGGGTTCTCCCAGAGGCCGGCCGGGGATTTGCGGCGACACAGTAGGAGGGCGCGGGGCTCTTCGCCTTCGAGGTCCGCGACGACGGTTCCGGCTCCCAGGTTGGCCCGGACGACGTTGCGCGCGTCGGGGTTGGGCGTTGGGAGCGGAGGTTGGGTCAGAGGGTCCTTAGAGAGCGAAGAGAGCGGCGAGGCAGTGCATTCTATGTTCTCGCGGCTCCACCAGCTCGGGAGATCCAACCACTCTTCGATGGTGGCCCATTGGTAGTCGAGGTGCTCGTGGGAGAGGCGGACTTCGCTGTCTTGCGTCCGACCAAGGTAAGCGACGCTCGCCAGCTTCGCTTGCCCGCCGCCGGGACGCTCCCCGACCCAGGTGGCGAGGATGCCCGCGGGGGCGACGAGGAGGCCGGTCTCCTCGTAGAGTTCCCGGACGGCTGCGGTCTCGAAGCTCTCGCCGGGGACGAGGCGTCCGGCAGGCGGTTCCCATGTGCCGGTCGTTGCCCGCTGGAGAAGTAAGAAGCGGTCGTCCGGACGGACGGGAAGGATGCCGGAGACAAGGTCCGCCGAGACGGTCACGCCGGGGCGTCCGGGAGGTAAGAGCGAAGCTGGCGGGCGGCGGCCTCCGGGTCTTCGGCGTCGAGGACCGCCCGGACGACGGCGAAACCCG
This sequence comes from Rubrobacterales bacterium, assembly GCA_038199155.1. Lineage (GTDB taxonomy): Bacteria > Actinomycetota > Rubrobacteria > Rubrobacterales > Rubrobacteraceae > JBBPZK01. The sequence goes on from JBBPZK010000224.1 coordinate 3,614, forward strand.
GCGCCCCGGCTGCGGCGACTTCTCCGGCGGTTTCGAGCGTGACGCCGCCGATGGCGAACCAGGGAACCGTAGGCTCCGCCTGCGCCAGTCTCTTTATGAGATCCAGGCCCGCCACCTCGCCTTCGGGCTTGGTCGGGGTCCCGTAGACGGCTCCGGCTCCGAGGTAATCCGCGCCTTCCCGGACAGCTTCCAGGGCTTCATCCACGGTCCCCACGGAGCGTCCGACTGCTACGTCCGGCCCCAGAGCTTCTCTGGCCTCTGAGATGGGACCGTCTTTCTGGCCGAGGTGAACGCCGCCCGCGTTCGAGAGACGGGTGAGCGTGGGGTCGTCGTTGATCGTGAACAGGGCGCCCTCGCTGTCGCAGATCTCTCTTAGTTCTTCGGCTAGTGGGATCAGGTCTTCCGCAGGGGTGTGTTTGTCCCGGAGTTGGACGATATCCACCCCGCCGCGGATGCTCGCGGCGACACGGGCGACGAGGTCCGGGCGGGGGTCGGTCACCAGGATCAAGCGCGAGCCTCGCAGCATCTCGCGGGCGTTCATCCGTCTATCCGGCGCGGCGGCCAGGCGACCACGTCGAGGCGGCTGGCGTAGTGGAGAAGAGGTTCGAAATCTGGCTGCTTCAGGCCGATCTGCTCCGTCATGACGAGCTTCTCTACTTCTACTTCGGCCCGCTGAAGCGGCCACATCGAGTGGTGGATGTCGCCACGCGAAACTTGGTCTTCGTCGCCCGCGTAGAGACAGTAACGCTCGGTCAGGAAGTTTTCGAGCGTGTCGGGCCGGCTGTCGAAGGTCTCTCCGGTCGGCCGGTAGCTTCCCGAGAAGCTCGCTTCCGGTGCGCCCCGGTGGGTGCGGGCGCTCTCGTAGCGGATCGTCTCTCCGGAGGTTTTGCAGGACATCTTCGCGTCGAAGTACGGGAGCTTGAAGGTGGCGCGGGCGATGCGGACGGCCACCGGGTTGTGGGCGTCGAGGCTGAAAAACCAGATACCCGGTTTGCCCCCGGCCGAGACGTAGGTGCGGAGGTTGAGCTCCGGGAAGTTCGAGAGCCAGGGTACGCCCGGCAGAAAGCGCGGCCTGACGCCCGTCATCCGGAACGGGACGACGCCAAGCCACGCGCTGCCGTCAAATGTATCGAGTTGCAGAGAGCTTGGTATCAGGGGCCGGAGCGCTTCCTCGGGTACGGGCCAGTGCATGAAAAGCAGGTCGCGCCAGCTCATCGAGAGCACCCACGGGCCGCCGGGAATCGGGTACGGCCGGTGGGCGGTGCTGTCGATAGGCGAGGTTTTGTCGGGGTTGGCGGTCATTGTCCTCTTTATCCTAACCCGAACCGGCTCTTTCGGTAGAAATTTTCACCGGGAAGGCAGGGTCTTCGCGAGGGCTTTGAGGAGCGCGTAGCCAATGATCGACCCGGGGATGGAGGAGAGGGCGAAGGCGATCATGAGCGCGACGAGACCACCGGCGGACTCCCCGAGAAACGATGAGACCAGAAACGCGCCGAGCGGCGCCCCGATCAGCACGGTCCCGATAGGCTCGAACAAAGCGGCTTCGTCGCGACGCAGGACCCTGTACGCGAGCCCGACCGCGATCGCCCCGAACGGGCTCCCCGGAAAGGCGAATAGGCTACCCGTTCCGAGAGAGACCCTGAGGGTCGCCGTGACCAGCGCCGACCCTGCCGCCCACCACGGGCCGAGCATGACGCCCGCCACCGCGTTGAGAACGTGCTGGAACGGGAACACGCGGGCCGCGCCGACGGGGATGGCGAAGGAAGAGAGCAGAACACCGAGCGCCGCGAAGAGCGCGGCGAGCACGAGCTTGCGGGTCGCCGTATCAGCCGGGCTGCGGGCGTTGCCGCTATCCAAGAGACGCTTCTTTTACCTGGAGTTTGTCCTGGAGTAGACCGGGGTCGGCGGAAATAGCGGCGATCGCGTCGAGGAGCAGCGGCTCGAAGGTACCGGGCCCGGCTGCTTTCTCTGCGGCCAGTTCTCCGGCGCGCCCGAAGTAGGAGAGGGCG
>JBBPZK010000225.1:0-8939 GCA_038199155.1 Rubrobacterales bacterium
CAGGGTGGAGATAAAGGCTGGAGCTCCGCCTACATCCTGACCCTTTTCGGGATCTCGTCCGGCTCTCTCATATTCTTCGTCGTAGGTGAGTCGCGGATCAGGAACCCGATGGTCGATCCGAGGCTCTTTAAGAACAAGAGCTTCACCGGGTCGGCGATCATCGCTTTCGCCCTTAGCGCGGGGCTCTATTCCATGTTCTTCTTTCTAGCACTCTACCTGCAGAACTCCTTGAGCTTCAATGCGTTTGAGACCGGTTTGAGGCTCCTGCCGCTCAGCGGGCTGGTACTCTTCGCCGCGCCTCTGGCCGGCAACCTGACCGGTCGGATCGGCCCGAGGCCGGTGCTCTTTGCGGGAATGGCGCTGCTCGCCGTGGCGGTCTACTTGATGGCGCGCATCTCGCCCGAAGACGGGCCCTCCGATTGGGTGGTGCTGCTCCCGGCCTTCGTCATCGCCGGACTTGGAAATGGGTTCGTCAACCCGCCCATCTCGACCGTCGCCGTGAGCACCGTGAACCCTAGGTTCGCCGGCATGGCTTCCGGAGTAAACAACGTCTGCCGGCAGGTCGGCATAGCCTTCGGGATCGCTTTCTGGGGGGCGATCCTCACGAACCGCTACAACCACTACGTCCAGGACAAGATCTCCGCCCTCGATGGCCCGAGACTAACCGGACAGATCAAGCAGAACATCGTGGATGGTGTCCAGAGTGCTGGAACGACCGCCGGCAGTATGGGGCTCAAGGGTGCTCCGGCATCCTTCCGGGACGCCTCTTTCTTTTCCGAAGTCCAGGACATAGCGCGAGCTGCCGTCATTGACGGCACGGTGGACATCTTGCGGCTCGCTGCGATCATGCTCGCCTTTGGCGCCCTGGCGGCGCTGATCCTGGTCCGGAGCAGCGACTTGATCGGCTACTCACCCGAAGAAGCTGGCGAAACCAAAGAAACCACGGGAAGGGGGCGAAAAGCCAGTGACGAACAACCCGAAGATGGAGGGCCAGACTGCTAATGAGGAGCCAACCGGGGGGCAGTGACACGATGCAAACGGATTCTTTGAGAGGACACCACGACAACGAGGAAGGAGCTAGACATGGATAGTGTGCAAAGTGGTATGGACCGGCCGGTTCAACAGGAAAGGCTGCTCGAGGGTCGCGTGGCGCTCGTCACCGGGGCCAGCCGCGGGATAGGAGCAGCGACGGCCAGGCTGTTGGCCCGTAACGGGGCTTCGGTCGGCGTCAACTTCCACCAGAACATCGAGGCGGCGGAGCAGGTCGTAGGGTCGATCGAGAAGGAGGGCGGCACGGCCCTGGAAGTACAGGCGGATGTACGTGATGAGCAGCAGGTAAAGGAGATGGTTCGGGAAGTAGAAGACGCTTTTGGCCCCGTCGACACACTGGTACTGAACGCCGCTGCGGCGAGCAACTTCACCTTCGGCCCTCTCATGGAGCAGGAATGGTCTCAGTTGATGGGCGTCGTTGAGGACCAGTTGCGGGCCAGCTTCGAGCCGTGCAGGGCGGTAGTTCCTTTGATGGTGGAGCGAAAGCGAGGCAGCATAGTGGCGGTAGGCGCGGGCTCTTCCCGTACTCCGAACGAGGGCCTGGCGACCATCGGCATTGCCAAGGCCGGCGTGGACGCCATGATGCGGAGCCTGGCGCTCGAGTTGGGACCATACGGCATCAGGGCAAACATCGTCGCCCCAGGGCTCGTTCTAACGGAGATAAACCAGTGGATGCCACAGGAGCAAAAGGAAGCCATAGCCTCTTACGCTCCTCTGAGGAGGAACGCCACCCCAGAGGATGTAGCAGGGACTATTTTGCTGCTCGCCAGCGGGCATGCGGGCTTCGTGACGGGGGCGTACCTGCCGGTAAGCGGCGGATCGCACATGCCGTAGAGTAAAGGATTTTGGCGGACATGAGCAACGCCTTCAATGGCTCTCGGCGAGAATAGCTTGAGGTCGCCGCATCCGCCTACCTTTTCGATATCCGCATCACTGTCTGATCGCTAGATCGCTGCTTGAAAACGCCAAAGTTAAGAGCGCGAGAGAAACTCCCCCGCGCCCAAAACTGACAAGCTGATTAGCTGAAACGCTGACCTGCTAGAGAATCGGCAGGAATTTCTCCAGCTCGTAAGGTGTGACCTGCACCCGGTAGTCCTCGAACTCCTCGCGCTTTAGCTGCAACAAGCGGGTAAAGACGTGTTCGCCGAGCGCCTTGTGCAAGAGCTCCGAGTCCTGGGCTTCCTTGATCGCCTCGCCCAGGTCGGCGGGGAGGCTCTGGATGCCCATTTTCTCCCGCTCATCGGGCGTGAGGTTGTACAGGTTGCGCTCCATCGGCTCGGGCAGTTCGTAGCCCTTCTCGATACCTTCGAGGCCGGCGTGCAAGAGCGCCGCGAAGCACAGGTAGATGTTCGCCGCCGGGTCGGGGCAGCGAAGCTCCATCCTGGTAGCCTTCTCCTCGCCCGGATGGTAAAGTGGCACCCGCACCAGCGCTGAACGATTTCGGCGGCTCCAGGCGATGTAGACCGGGGCCTCGTAGCCCGGCACCAATCGCTTATAGGAGTTTACGTGCTGGGCGAAGATTATGGAGAGTTCGCGGGCGTGACGGAGCTGACCCGCTATAAACGCCTTCGCCTCATCCGAGAGGAAGTTCTCACTGTCGGCGTCGAAGAAAGCGTTCTTTCCATTCGAGAAGAGGCTCTGGTGGGTGTGCATCCCCGAGCCGTTCTGGTCGCGCAGCGGTTTCGGCATGAAGGTCGCATAGACTCCGTGGCGCGTGGCGATCTCCTTGACGACCGTCTTGTAGGTCATCACCTTGTCGGCCATCGTGACCGCATCGTCGAAACGAAGGTCGATCTCGTGCTGGCTGATGCCGACCTCGTGGTGGGAATACTCGACTTTTATACCAAGTTCCTCCAGCGCCAGCACGGTCTCCCGCCGCAGGCTCGTGGCCGCGTCGAGCGTCGTCAGGTCGAAGTAGCCACCGTAGTCCAGCGGCACCGTCCCGGCCGAGTCCCTGAAGTAGAAGAACTCAAGCTCCGGGCCGCAGTAGAACTTGTCGAAGCCCATCTCGTTCGCCCGCTCCAGCGCGCGCCGCAAGACGTAGCGCGGGTCGCCGACATAAGGGTCGCCCTCGGGAGTCTGAACGTCGCAGATCATGCGGGCCGTCCGGTTCTCGCCGGGGCTCCACGGGATGATCTTGAACGTCGAGGGATCGGGCATGGCGATCATGTCCGACTCTTCTATGTCCTGGTAACCTGTGATGGAAGACCCGTCGAAACCCATCCCGCCGTCCAACGCGTCCTCTAGCTCCTCGACCGTGATCGCGAAACTCTTCAAAGTCCCCAAAATATCCGTGAACCACAGCCGGATGAACCTTACATCGTTCTCCTGGGCCTGCTGAATAACGTCCTGCTTGCTCGGAGCCGCCAACCTTACCTCCCATACTACTCTTGCAGTAACATAGACCATAGCGTCCAAGAGACCCCTCAAAACCTGTAACCAGGGAGCCTTCTTGCACCTCTGCCAGTATGATAAGCAGATAAATACCCGCTGAATACGGCCCGAAGTACAAGTCAAAAGCTTTTTGTGGGCGTCATATTTAGCCAATTGTATAAAGGATGCGCCCAAAGATGCCTTGGAGGGTAACTCTTTGTAGATGTGTGTCGGAGGGTAACTCTTTGTAGATGTGTGTCTTTTATGTGGGACGTTCGTTGTGTGGGATGGGTTACCGGGACGGGAAGATGTAGAATTATGGTTGCTGGGTTGGCGGCTTAGAGCTTGCCGGCAGTGTTCGTGTAGGGGAGTCGAGCGTAAAAAGGGGAGAGATGAGCGACAGCCCGCAAGACGAACCTCGGGAGCGCCGCAGGCGGGGTCCGCTGGGGGATCACGAAGAAGAGCAGACGCGACCGGCTGATAAAGGCGGCGAGGCGGAAGACTCATCCGCCACGCGGTTGATACCCGGCGGGTCGACTCGTCGCAGTGGAGGCGGAGACGAGAGGACCCGCGCCATCCCGGAGGACGAGTCCGGGCGGACGCGCAAGGCGAGCGTGATACGGCCTTCCGGTTACAACAGGGAGGGGGATCGGCCGAGGGAGTCTTCGAGTGGATACTACGAGGCAGCCGAGGAGCGAGAGCTACGGCTCCAGGAACTCTACGGCGGGGTTGACTGGCTGGCGAGTTTCTTGGGGTTTATCTTCGCGGCGGTCGCCGGAGGTGTGCTCTCGGCCATCGCGGTGATCGTGGTCGGGCGTCTGGGGTTGCCGTTGAGTTTCAGCGGTGGGGCGCTCGGGACATCGGCCGTGACGGCACTGGTTGTGCTCGGAGTTCTGGTCTTCCTGACCTTCTTCTGCGGTGGGTACGTGGCCGGGAGGCTCGCCCGCTTCGACGGCGGACGCAACGGGGTGATGGTGGTCGTTTGGGCGCTAGTGATAGCGGCGATCTCACTCTCTGTCGGCCCGCTCTTGCCCGGACAGATCTTCTCCTACCTGCAGAGCTTCGTCCAGAGCACCCTCCTGCCAGCCCTCGATACCCTGACGGGCATGGGCGTCCTCGGTATCGGCATCCTGATCGGGGCTGTCCTGCTAATGCTCCTCGGCGGCTTCTTCGGTGGACGCCTCGGCGCCCGCTACCACAGCGAGATAGACCGGACCACGTAGAGAAGGGAAGTAGCCTATGAGCAAGATAGCCGTAAAGATACTGAAGAGCAAGATGGGACGCCGCGCGGTAGTGCGCGCGCTCAAGAGCAGCCGCGTGCGCCGGGTGCTGGCGCGCCAGGTCCAGAAGCAGTTCTTGCGCCGCTTCGGCCGCTAGGCAAGCCTCAACGACAGAGCCTGGTAAAACGGACTTGGGACGCCGAAGGCCCTCTAGCAACCGAACAACGTCGTCGCAATCTAGCGCCCGCGCATGCGATAGGGGTCCGCGAGCACGCCTTCCACGAACCGAACCTAAAGCCTCGACAATAGAGATTAGCGCCCTAGAGCGTGTTATGAACTTCAACTGAGGAGTTCAACGGCCCGATTGAGCATGAGACACACAAAGGCAACGAAGTGCAAACCAGCCACCGTGGACGGCAGCCTCTCGTAGTCTTTTACCAACCGCCTAAACCTCGTTGCCCAGGCGAAATCTCGCTCTACTACCCATCTTCTGGGCAAGAGCACAAATCCTCTCTTGGCCTCTTCTTGCTTGACCACCTCAAGGCTAATGCCGTGCTTTTTGGCAGCCTCTGATGCTTTCTCTCCGGTTTAGCCCTGATCTACGTAAGCTATCTCGACGTTCTCGCCGGTCACTCGCTGAATTTCCTCGGCCAGCTTACTCACCTGCTCCCTGTCGTTCTCATTGGCCGGACTCACACTCAAGGCGAGCAACTCTCCCAAAGTGTCAACTAGGGAACCTAGCGTGTATCTTCGATCCCTTCTTTCGCTTTGCTCCATCGTATCTACCCCGAGAGCCACTCTCAGGAGTCGAGCGCAACGTGCGGGAATCGAGAATGGCGGCCGTGGGCTGTTCATCCCTTCCGCGTCAAACTCCGCGGGAGGCTCGACCTCGGCCGGAGCCCCGAGTCGCCAAGCCGGGCGGATGGTCCTCACCGAGGACTACTACGACTTCGGCGTACCGGTAAACGTAGAGCGGCCGCCGGACGACCAGACCGTCGACTTCACCCGGATAGCCGACAAAATGGGCGCCTCACAAGGACGATCTCATCCATGAAGTGTTCTTGGACGGGCGCATGTAGTTGAAAAGACGCGAAGTAATCGAGAAACGAGATATAGAGGAGGTGGTTTTATGAGAAGCGAACCGCAGAGAATACGTTGGCGCTCTGGAGCACTGATGCTGGCGACCGTGGTGGCGCTGATCTCAGCTTTGCTTTAGCCGGCACTGCTTTGGCACAGACGGGCAGCGTGACGGTCGATCCGCCGCACCAGTTTGTGGGGCCGGCTTCGGGAGGCAACGCCGGTGACCAATACGGTTGCGCCCATCCCCTGGTGTCTCCCGGCGGTGGGTGCGGTCCGTCGAGCGGTCCCCCGCACCAGTTCGTGGGGTCGGTAGCTCCTTCGCCGGCACCTCCTAGCAGCTCTCAGAATCCTACGCCGTCGTCTCCTACCCAGGGTAGCGGGCCGGTTGCTGCAGAAGCCCCTGGTTCCGCAGGCGGTCATGCCGATACACCGGCATCCGGCACTTCCGCATCCAGCGGCTCTGTATCCGGAGGAGCATCGGGCAAGTCTGTGAGTGCGACTCCTAAAGTCGGCCACGTGGCGGCCACGACTCCGGGAACGGCAAGCGCGGCTGCGGTCTCGGTGCTTCCCGATACCGGTGGCGCCTCGATATCCGTCTTGGGCGCGGGCGTTTTGCTCGTCGGTGGCAGACCCGTAGTTCGCAGGCTCGTTCGTTGGGAGATCCATAATAAGGAAGACGGCACGGCCCATTTGTGAAGAGGGAGCGGAGTTCCCGTTCCCTCTTCCTGTTTCTAAGAGACAGAATACCGGTACGATATCCCGAAAGACTTGCGCGGGTGATGATAAGCTCTCGATGAGGATATTATGCCCCACTATTTCAAGCGCCAAATAACCTTTGAGTCGCCCTTTGTAAAAGGATTGAAGGCTTTCCTCCACGTTCGAGGCGGGGTTGGTTACCCGCTCTGCGGTGCCTTCCGCTTTCCCCGTTTCAGGGCAAGAAGGCCATCCAAACCCCGAGAACATCGTCTGGATCTTCGGCTCCGGGCGTTCGGGGTCTACGTGGCTCGCTTCGATGATGGGCGACTTTGCGAGACATGAAGTCTGGTTCGAGTCCAGGCTCTCCGAGGTCTTCGGGACGGAGTTTCTAAAACGCCGCGAGGGCACGAACTTCATCTTCTCCGACCTCTACGAAGAGACGTAGCTGCCCTGGGTCAGACGTCTCGTGCTCGACGGAGCGAGGGCCCGCTTCCCGGCTCTATCCGACGATTACCTGGTCATCAAGGACATCGGCGGCTCAGGCGCGAAGGTCCTCTCGGAAGCCCTGCCCGAGAGTCGTTTGATCTTACTCGTGCGTGACCTCAGAGACGTGGTGGCTTCCTGGATAGACGCGAATAGGAAAGGCGGCTGGCGCGCGCAAGGCAAGGGCGGCGCCCGCCACGCCAAACAACTCGCCATGACCTATTTCCAGGTCGTGAGCGGCGCTATCCAGACCTATGATTCGCACGAAGGACCTAAGGAGGTGATGCGCTACGAGGAGTTGACCTTGGACGCTTCGGCGGCCATGAGAGCCCTCTATGATTCGCTCGGAATGGCGCTCGACGAAGGTGAACTCAACCGCATCGTGCGAAAGCACTCTTGGGAGAATATCCCCGAAGAAAAGAAAGGCGCGGGCAAGTTTTATCGTAAGGCGCGGGTAGGTTCTTGGAAAGAGGACTTGAGACCCGAGGAAATACGACTTGTCGAGGAGATCACAGCTCCTATCCTAGAACGCTTCTACAGCGTCTAGCACCGGCCGGAGGTGGTCGATCGGAGCGTTTATTCGCTTACGGAGGAGCGCATCCTGGAGGCGAGGTCCTTCGCGACCTCCAGCGTGGAGCCGGTCTCGCGCCACACTTCTAGCTGCAGGTCGGCCTCCGTAGGCTCTTCCAGCAGCAGGTAGGCCCCGGAGATATCGTGGCTTGCGTGGGATTCCAGACGCTCGAACAGTGCTTCGAGGACTTTGCGGGTCGCCACTGGTTCGTGGGTCTCGTGGTCCACGAACTCGTCTTCGAGGCCGTAGCGTTGGGCGCTCCACTTGTTCTCTTCTATCTCGCGTCTCGGGCGGATCTGACGCGTTTCGCCCGAGTCATACTCGTCGGAGAGCAGGTCGCAGAGGGCGGCGGTTAAAGAGACGAGGGTGGCGTTTCGTTGTAGGCTCGTCTGGGCGTCGCAGGCTCGTAGTTCTATCGTGCCTAGCGCCGGGTGCGGGCGGACGTCCCACCAGATCTCCGAGAGGCTGTCTACCGCCCCAGAGCGATAGAGGAAGTCTACGTGGTCGGCGTATTCTTGCCAAGAACTCAAAGGGTCGGGGAGACCGGCGCGGTGGATGGAGCGCGAGAAGATCAAGGTGCGGCTGGACTGCATCTCCGTATATTCGCCCTGCCAGAACGGAGAGTTTACCGAGAGCGCCAGGAAGTGGGGGACGTATTCTCTGAGGCGGTTGTAGATATAGATCGCCTTTTCCCGTCCGTTTACCGCGTAATGGGTGTGCAACGAGAAGGTGTTGTTTCGCCGGATCAACCACCCCAGCTTCGCCTTCAACCGCTGATAATGAGGTTTGTCTATGATCTCCTGCGCGCGCCAATCCCCGATAGGATGGGTCCCGCTCGTGCCGAGCACCCGCCCGAGCCGAGCCGCGTGCTCCAACAACTCCCGCCGCCGGGATGCCAGATCTCTGACAACATCCGCTGTCTCCGGGTGGGCATCTGTATTCGACTCTATTTCACAGTCGATCAACTCTCCGCTGAAGCGCCCCTCCTCGGAGGATGCGAGGATATCTTGTGCGCCATCTGCAAGCTTGAGTGTCTCCGGGTCGGCCAGCCACAGCTCTTCTTCGGCCCCGAGGGTCGCCTCCGGTGCGCCTCTCTGAAAGGCGTCTTCAGGGATTAAAGAAGGTCTGTCGGTCGTACTCAAGTCTCTCCTCCGTCTGGTTTCAAGTTGCAGGTCCCGGAGTATACGATACCGTTATACGTCGCCGCGTATCTTACCGCGCCGCCCTACATCGCTTGGTCTATCGAGACGATATGCGGAGCCGGCTAGTCGTGCTTTGGGCCTTAGTGGTTTACGGTTTCTCGTCTTCTAAGCTTTTCTCGCTGTCGGTCGGGGCGTGGGTGTCGTTGCTTTCAATGGTTCTCCGGCGCGAGCTCATGGCGAAGCTGTTGATGGTCTGTAGCGGTCCGATCAGAAAGTAGACCAATCCTGCCCAGGAAGTCCATCCTTCCCCACCGAGAACAGCGA
>JBBPZK010000226.1:0-2742 GCA_038199155.1 Rubrobacterales bacterium
AACGTCGCCGCGGCCGTCGTGATCGGGATAGAGGAGAACTGGACGAAGAGGATCGCCGACGGCATAGCCGAGACCGGCAAGCCCGTTGCCGCCTTCTCCATCGAGGGCTACGGGGATCTGGAGACCGTCCGTCGCGCCTCGTGGAAGGCGAAAGAGTTCGTACAAAACGCTTCCGAGATGCGCCGTGAGCCGGTGGAACTCTCCGAGCTCACGGTCAGCATCAAGTGCGGCGAGTCGGATACGACGACAGGGCTCGGCTCGTGCCCGACCGTCGGGGTCGTGGTGGACCAGCTTCTAGAGGAGGGGGCTACGGTCTTTTTCGGGGAAACCTCGGAGCTAACCGGCGGGGAGCACCTGATCGTCGAGAGGATGGCGACGCCGGAGCTGAAAGAAAAGTTCATGGACACTTACAAAGCTTACGTCTCGGCGATAGAGGCTCGCGGGTCCGACCTGCTGGGGTCGCAGCCGACGCAGGGAAACATTGCGGGCGGCCTCTCCACCATAGAGGAGAAGGCGCTCGGTAATATCGAGAAGACCGGTACGAAAGAGGTCATCGGGGTCCTGGAGCCGGCCGAGGCACCGGAAGATGGGCCGGGACTGTACTTCATGGACAGTTCCTCGGCGGCGGCGGAGTTCGTGACGCTGATGGCGGCGGGGGGAGCGGTGGTTCACCTGTTCCCGACTGGCCAGGGCAACATTGTCGGCAACCCGATAGAGCCAGTCATAAAGCTCTCGGCCAATCCGAACACCGTGGCGGCGATGGCCGAGCACATAGACGTGGACGTGAGCGGGTTGCTTTCGAGGGAGCTGAAGTTGCCGGAAGCGGGAGAACTTCTGATGGAGAACCTGAGGCGCACTGTAAACGGGCGGATGACGGCGGCCGAGGTTCTGGGGCACCGGGAATTCGTGATGACAAAGCTCTACCAGAGCGCGTAATGTCGGGCAGGGTCATGTTCGGTCCGATTCCGGACAACCGGGCGCTCAGCGAGGAGATCGTCTCCCAAATCTCCGACGCGATAATCGGGGGTGCGCTTGCGCCCGGCGACCGGCTACCCCCGGAGCGGGAATTGGCCGGGCAGTTCGGGGTCAGCCGCACCGTGGTGCGCGATGCCGTAAAGACCCTCGCCGGACGTGGCGTTCTCCAGGTCCGGCGGGGCTCGGGTATCTTCGTTACGACCGGCGAAGAGAACATGATCGGCCACCTAGACACCCTCTCAAACGTATTGCCCGTTCAAGGCGCCGGTCTCAAGGACCTGTTCGATATCCGAAGAGTCCTGGAAGCGCAAGGCGCGGAGTGGGCCGCCCGCAGGAGGAGTCCTCATCACCTGGAACTACTGCGCAAGATACTCGACGAGGCTTATTCGCAACCGGAAGATCCGAGGGTTCTTAGCGAGAAGGACGCAAGGTTCCACGTGGCGATCGCCGAAGCGTCGCGGAACCTGGTCCTGGTAAGGGTGATGCTCACGCTCCTCGACCTTCTTGCGACGGCCCGTCGCGAGACCCTGCACATACCCGGCCGCGCGAAGCGTTCGCTGGAGGAGCACGAGAGGGTTTTGGGAGAGATAGAGGTCCGCAACCCGGAAGGGGCTCGCTGGGCAATGCTCGCCCACCTGAGGTCCGTGGAGATGGCGATACCACCGAATGTAGAGATGAGCCGGGAGGGTGACGGATGAAAGTGGTGGTCGCTGAGTTGATCTGGCCGGAAGGTCTGGCGGAACTCGAAGCCTCTGTCACAGTTGAGTACGACCCCGATCTGTGGCGCAACCCCGAAGCACTGCGGAAGAAGGCCAAAAGCGCCGACGCCCTGATCGTCCGTAACCAGACCAATGTTGACTCTGCATTGCTATATAGCGGGGAGTCTCTCGGGGCGGTCGGCCGCCTCGGCGTGGGTCTCGATAACATAGACCTCGACGCCGCACGCGCCCGCAGCGTACCGGTGGTCTTCGCGCGCAACGCGAACGCCGTGTCGGTGGCGGAGTACGTAGTGGCGGCGATGCTCGACCGTTCGAGGACACTCCGCGAGGCGAACGACGACGTGCGGGCGGGCAACTGGGACCGGAGGCGCTTCACCGGCACGGAAATCCACGGCAAGACCCTGGGTCTCGTCGGGGTTGGAGAGATAGCGCAAAGGGTCGCCCGGCGTGCGGACGCCTTCGGGATACGGATCGTCGGCTACGACCCTTACGTCGCGCCCTACGATTATCCCGTGATCGAGACCGGAGTGGAGCTGATGGGCCTCGACGACTTGTTGGAAGCCTCGGACTTCGTGAGCCTGCACGTGCCTTTGAATCCCGGTACTCGCGGTCTCTTCTCGCTGCCGACCCTCCGGAAGATGAAGTCGGGCGCGTGGTTGATCAACACGTCTCGCGGCGGTGTAATAGACGAAGTGGACCTGAGCCGGGCACTGGACGAAGGGCTCATCGGCGGGGCGGTGTTGGACGTGTTGGAGCAGGAGCCGGTCCCGGCCGACAGCCCGCTGCTAGAACAGGAGAACGTCGTCCTGACCCCGCACATCGCCGGGCTCACGGAAGAAGCTCAGGTCAACACTTCCGTGATGGTGGCGCGGGAAGTGTTGAAAGTGCTCCGGGGCGAGCCGTCGCTGTGCGTGGTGGGTTGAGGGGGAGCATGACTAACGCACGCCAAGATCCGGCAAGGCTTAGGAACTTCTGCGAGGAGGTGCTGGCGCGGCTCGGCGTGCCGGCGGAAGACGCTGCTTTCGTGGCGGATTCGTTGGTCCGGGCC
>JBBPZK010000227.1:0-3924 GCA_038199155.1 Rubrobacterales bacterium
TCTGCTCGTTGGCGAAGATAAGAGGGTTGCCGAACCTGCCGGCCAGAAAGACCAGATACGCTACCAGACCGACCGGCACCACCCCGATCTCCAACAGCCCCTTTTGTCCGAACTCCCTGCGATTCCTATACCACTCGTAGAGCAGCGGCAGCAGTAGCAAGACCCCAACGTTGCGGGTCGCGGCGGCTAGCGCCCCCAGGATACCCGCGAGCAGCAGGTCCCGCCGGACGTGGGCGGCCCACACGCAGCCGGTCGAGAAGGCCAGGAAGAGCGCCTCGGTGTAGACGGCGTTCATGTAGAAGGCGGTCGGGAAGAAGGCGAGCGCGAGCACGGTGGTTCGGGCGGCGTAAACTCCGCGCAGGCTCTCCGCTATCCGGTAGAGAAAGTAGAAGGTGAAGAGGGTCGCCACCAGTGAGATCAGGACTCCCCACAACGCCGATCCACCGCCGAGGTAAGCCCCGAACCGCACGAGCATCGGATAGACCGGGAAGAACGCCGTCGAGGCCGGGGCACGCGTGCCGTACCCTTTTGTCGCTATCTCCGAGTACCAGGCCCCGTCCCAGTGAGCCCAGTAGTTCAAAAAGCCGGGCGGCTCCAGCGGGAACCCGCCCGGCTTCGCCCACGGGAGCAAGGCGGCGGCCAATGCTCCGACGGTCAGGAAGAGTGCCCTGGACAGCAAGAAGACGGAGAACACGAACGGCCACGCGCCCTCCTGGGGCTCTGTCTTTCTGGTTCTGTTAGTAGCGGAGGTTCGGGCCACGGTTTATCGCCCACCAGGCTCCGGTGAAGGAGAGGGCCGCGAGCAGGAAGACTATCCCGATGGTCGGGTAGGGGTTCAGGTCGGAGATCTGGAGCGTCGCGTAGCGGGCGGCGTCCACGGTGTGGAAGATCGGGTTGAAGAGCGTCGCCGTCCGCAGCGCGTCGGGCAACATCTTTACCGAGTAGAAGACGCCGCCGAGGAAGGTCAGGGGCTGGATTATGACGTTGGTCATGAAGGTAACGTGATCTATCCGGGAGGATATTACCCCGATAATTACGCCGAAGGCCGCGAACGTAAACGATACGACCACCCCGATCAGGGCGAGCAAAAACGGATGAGCCACGCTCACCCCGGCGAACGGCATCCCGACCAGGAAAACCCCCGTCCCGACGATGGTGCCGCGCAGCGTACCGCCCAGAGTGTAGGCGAGCGCTATCTGCAAATCGCTCATAGGGCTTATGAGCACGTCGTCTATGTATCGCTCGCGTTTGGCATCGAAAACGGAGGTCGAAGTATTCATGTACGAGCCGGTGATGAGACTCATCATCGCGATGCCGGGCAGGATGTACTGGAGGTAGGGAACACCTTCTATCTCTTTTATGCGGGCGCCGAGGGCGACTCCGAAGACGACCACGTAGAGGAGAGAGGTGAGGAGCGGTGGGATCAGGGTCTGCGTCCAGACGCGCATGAAGCGCAATACCTCGCGAGAGAGCAGCGTCCGGAACATCCTATCGGTCAGTAACATGCCCCATCACTTTCAAATACACCTCTTCTATATTCCTCGCTTCGTAACGCTCTTTCAAGTCCCCGCTGGTCCCCTGGGCGACTATACGGCCCCCGTTGATTAGCCCCACCTCGTCGCACAGCGCCTCCGCCTCCTCCAGATAATGTGTCGTCAGGAGGATAGTGAGACCGCCCCGGTTCAGCTCCCGGATGTACTCCCAGAGCTTATAGCGAAGTTCCACATCCACACCCGCGGTCGGCTCGTCGAGGAAGAGTACCTTCGGATCGTGCATCAGGGCGCGGGCGAACAGGACGCGCCGCTTCATGCCGCCGGAGAGGGTGCTGACCCGCGACTTCCTCTTGTCCGTCAGGGCGAACCGCTCCAGCATCTCGTCGGCCCGCTCACGGGCCTTCTTCTTCGGGACGCCATAGTAGCCGGCGTGGAACGTCATGACCTCGTAGACCGTCAGGAACTTGTCCAGGTTTATCTCCTGGGGGGAGACCCCGATCATACGCCGCGCCTCCTTGAACTCCTCGAACGCGTCCTTCCCGAAGACCTCTACAGTCCCCGAGTCAGGCCGCGCCAGGCTCACAACGCTGTTTATGAGTGTGGTCTTGCCCGCCCCGTTCGGCCCGAGCAGCCCGAAAAAGCTCCCGGCTCCTACCTCCAACGAGACCCCATCGAGCGCCACGAGCCCGTCGGAGTACGTCTTCCTGAGCTTCTGTATTCTGAGCGCCGGGACCTCGCTCAAAATCCCAACACCTCCCCCGCTGCCTTCTCCCCGGAGAGCATGGAGCCGTTTATGGACGAGTCCTCGGTGTACTCACCAGCGAGCACGAGTCCAGGGACCGCAGTTCGGTTTTCCGGCAACTTTCCGTAGACGCCGGGCGGCTGGTCGAACTGGGCGTACGGGATGCGGTAGACGGCGAGCGGCGCGAGGTCCGCTTCAGGGTACCAGTGACTTATCTCTTCGACGCCCCGGCGGTAGAGTTCTTCGTCCGGCAAATCCGGGACGCCTAGCGCGACGGCGCTCACGAGCCCCCGGCCCGGCGGAGCATAAGAAGGGGCGATGTTGCTTTCTTCGACGACGTTGTTCAAAAAACCTCCGCTTTCGGCGTTCAAGAGTATCTTCCTATCATCTCCGAGGCCACGCCCACCCGTAGCGTAGTAGATGCACGTCTGCGCGACGGAACCATCCGGGACGGTTTCCCCGGTTAGCCTTCCGGCCACCGGCGCGTCCGTGGCGACGACTACAGCGTCGGCCTCGTGTTCTCCTCTCACGGTCTTTACTCCCACTAACCGATCGCCGCTCTTCAGCAGTTCCTCGACCGGGCTGTTCAGGTGGACGGCATCTTCCGGAAGGTGAGAGACCAATTGTTTGGGTATTTCGCCGATTCCCAGCGCCGGAACGGTCGTCCTTCCGGTGGCAAGCATCCGGAAGGTGAATCGGAGGACACGCGAGGAAGTCTGGAGGGAACGGTCCAGGAAGATCCCACCATAGAACGGCCTGAAGAACCTGTCCACGATCCTCTCCGAGAAGCCTAATGATCTCAGATAGTCGAGGCTCGTGGAGTCGCCGTTCGCGCTCTCCCTGACAGCCTCGGAATCGTCTCTCAAGGTCGAGGTCAGCTTCAGGACGCGCAGCTTGTCGGCGAAGGTGGCGGCGTCCGAGAGTAGAGAAGGCACGAGCGCCTTCGGGTCGCGCAGCGGGTCGGAGAGGACGCTCTTCTCGCGCCCGCGCAGCACGACAGCACCGGGATCGAAGGCTCGCAGGTCGAGCTTCCCGTGGTCGAGGTGACGCTTCGCGGCCGGGTATGAGGTGAAGTAGACCTGGAAGCCCCGGTCGAGCAGGAAACCATCCTTCTCGTCGGTTCGGACCCGTCCGCCAACCCCGTCGGAGGCTTCGAAGACCTCCACTTCGGTCCCACGTTCCGCCAGCGCCTTCGCGCACGTCAGGCCCGCGAGCCCCGCTCCTATTACCAGAACCTTCATAGCAAGAGAGTTTAACCGTCGCGGGGCCGGCGTACTATCGGATAGGTCACACGTCCCGGCCCGGTAATCTATACTTTGGGATGAATATGTCTATAAGCTCGAACATCGCACTTTTGCAGCAGGGACAGGATGGGGTCGTCGACACCCTCGGAAAGGCGTTTGCGAAGTTCTGGAGAGAGGCGATCGGCTACACGCCCCAGGTCCTGGCGGCGCTCACGGCCTTTGTGGCTTTCCTGGTAGTCGGTATCGTCGTCCGATTGGCCCTCAAGTGGTCGCTCAAACGGGTAAAGATGGCGCCTCGCATACGGATACTCGTGGTCCGGCTGGTCTTTATCTTCATCCTTTTGCTCGGGGTGTTGGTGTTTCTGGCGACCATCACGCAGGCGAGCATCGGCAGGATCGTCACGGGCTTCGGGTTGCTCTCCGTGGCGCTCGGCTTCGCGCTCAA
>JBBPZK010000228.1:0-12437 GCA_038199155.1 Rubrobacterales bacterium
CGGAGATACTCTCTGCTTGGCGGCCGGGCGTATCTCCAGAGGGACCGGGGTAGGGGCGCTCCTCTTCTCTATTCGACTTTTACGCTAGCTTTTACGTATGCCATACTCTACATCATACGGCCGTTTGATGTCCAGGGGAAAAAGGGTTAAAATTATCCTGGCTGATGAAGAGGCAATGAAGTCGGAGTCGTTTAGCGGGGTGTTGGGATATTTTTCCGAAGAGGTTGGAGATCTTGAGGTTCCTGGCGAGGAGAGAGGGGGCCGCCGACGGCTCCGCCGCCCCGAGTGTTGGTGGGGTCGCGCGTGGGGTGGGGCTAAAGAGCAAGCAGACCGTGCATCATCACCTCTTGAAGTTGGAGGAAGAAGGGTACATCCGCAGGCTCGCGGATAGGATCCGCACGATAAAGCTTACGCAGAGGGGATGGGAGGCGGCCGGAGAGCTACCTCTGCTCGGACGCATCGCCGCTGGGCGCGGGCTGGAGGCGATCGAAACCAGGGACGAAGCCTACTCCCTGATTGCCGAACTTCTCTCTTCGCGCTCCGGCAAGGACCGCTACCTGCTGCGGGTGGTGGGCCAGAGCATGACCGGCGCCGGTATAGAAGACGGGGACACCCTGCTCGTGGAAGAAGACGAAACTCCTCCGGACGGGGCGGTGATCGTCGCCCTGCTTGATGGCGGGGAAGAGGTCACGGTCAAACGCCTGTATCGGGAGGGAGAGCGGGTGAGGCTCAAACCCGAGAACGATCAGGAAGAAGATATCCTAGTCTCAGCCGAAAGCCTCCGGATACAAGGGCGGGTCGTCTACGTGGTCCATCCTCCGAGAGAGTAAGGGCGGGAACGTGGGTTCGCTCCCACCCTTAATTCATCAGGCGGTCTGGTAGAGGTCGAGGTCGGCTTTCATTACCATATCTTCGGTGTCGCGGCGGAGATTGAAGCCGAGCCTGCGGCTGATCTTCTGCATCGCCCCGTTGTCGAAGAGGATGTCAGCGGTGATGCGGCTCAGGCCTTCGTCGCGCCCGACTTCGAGGAGCTTGCCGAGGAGCATGGTGCCGAGGCCCCGGCGCTGGAAACGGTCGCTGACGAGGATCGAGAACTCCGCCTCGTCGGGGGCGCCTCCCTGACGGCTCAGGCGTCCGACGCCCATGACCTCGCGTTCCCCGGTCTCCGGGTCCTCGCGCTCGGCGACGAGGGCCATCTCCCGGTCGTAGTCTATAAAGCAGATGCGGGTCAGCCGCTCGTGGGCGGTTCGCTGATCGAGGTTCATCATGTGGAAGTAGCGCATGTAGACGCTCTCTTCGGAAAGTGATTCGTGGAATTTGATCATCAACGGCTCATCCTCTGGCCGGATGGGTCTTATCACCATCGGCTCGCCGTCTTTCATCTCCTCCCGGCTGGCGTACTGGACCGGATAAGGACGGATCGCCGGCTGGGGCAAGTCTTCCTCTTCAGTGTCCGGGTCGTGGAGGACGACGCGGGCGTCGAGCGCGAGCAGCCTGTCCGGCGAAGCGAGCAGCGGGTTGATGTCCAACTCCTTGACCCAGGGCTGCTCGACCACGAGCTGGCTGAACCGGACGAGCAACCGCTCTAGCTTCGCCATATCAACCGAGGAGCGGCCCCGAACACCCTTCAATGCCTCGCCGATGCGTGTCTGTTCGACCATCCGTCGGGCCAGGGTCGTCGTGAGCGGTGGCAGGGCGAGCGCCCGGTCCTTGTAGACCTCGACCAGCGAGCCGCCCGAGCCGAAGAGCAACACCGGCCCGAACTGCGGGTCGAGGCTGCTCCCGATTATGATCTCATACCCATCCAGGTCCACCATCGGCTGAACCGTCACGCCCCCGAAATCCTCCGGCGAGTAACTCTCGCTTATAGAGGACTCCATCTCCTCGTAAGCCTCCCGCACGGCATCGGCGTCTTTGAGGTTGAGGCGCACGCCCCCGACGTCGGTCTTGTGGGTGATCGTCTCCGAGTCGAGCTTGAGGACCACCGGGTAGCCGGTGTCATCGGCAAGTTCCACGGCTTCTTCAGCGCTCCGGGCGACGCGGGTTTCGACGGTCGGGATGCCGTAGGCGGCGAGTAGCTCTTTCGCCTCGAACTCCGTCAGGATGGTGCGGTCCCGGTCGCGGACGGCGTCTATTACTCCCTGCGCCCGCTCGCGGTCAACGTCACCTCCGCCCGAATCGATTGCAAGCTCCGGGGTTTCGTAGATGCTGCGGAGGTTGTAGGTGTAGCGCCACATGTTGGTGAAGGCGTGGGCGGCTGAGTCCGGGTAGTCGAAGGTCGGGATGCCGGCTCCGTTCAGGATGGAGGTCCCGGCGGCTACTTCCGAGCCGCCCATCCAGCTCGCCAAGACTGGCTTGCCGGTGCTCGTGGCGTAGGGTGCCAGGGCCTCCGCCGTGGCTGTCGGGTCTGTCATGTCCTGGGGCGTTAGGATGACGAGCAGGCCGTCGCTCTCGGGGTCTTCGGCGGCTGTTTCGAGCGTCTTGGCGTAGCGTTCGGGGTCGGCGTCACCGAGGACGTCCACGGGGTTTCCGTGGCTCCAGGGAGCCGGGAGGAAGCCGTTTAGCTCTTCCATCGTCTTGTCCGAGATCTCCGCCAGTTCGCCGCCGCTGCCGATGAGGGCATCGGTGGCTAGTACGCCTGGGCCGCCCGCGTTTGTGACGACTGTAAGGCGCGGTCCTTTCGGGCGTGGCTGCTTGCCGAGGACTTCGGCCATGCTGAAGAGTTCGGAGATCTCATTTACCCGCAGCACGCCGCTGCGCCTGAAGGCTGCTTCTAGAACCTCGTCGCTGCCGGTTAGGGAGCCGGTGTGAGAGGCGGCTGCTTTTCCGGCCGCCTCGGTCCTGCCTGCTTTTATCACTATGATCGGCTTGGTCAGGGCGACCTCGCGGGCTGCCGAGAGGAAAGAGCGGGCGTCGCCGACGGACTCCATGTAGACGACGATGCTCTTGGTTTTCGGGTCGTCGCCGAGGTAGTAGATCAGGTCTCCCCAGCTCACGTCCATCATCGAACCGACGCTCACGAAAGCCGAGAACCCGACGTTTTCCTGAAAACTTTGATCCAGGATCGCCGTCAGGAGCGCCCCGCTCTGGCTAAGGAAACCTACGCTGCCGGGACGGGCTATCCCTCCGGCGAATGTGGCGTTGAGGCCGGTGTTGGGGCTCATCACCCCGAGGCAGTTCGGGCCGAGGACCCGCATCTTGCCTTTCCGGGCTTCCTCCATCACCTGGCGCTCGAGCTCCGCGCCTTCCGGCCCGGTCTCCTTGAAACCGGCGGAGATTACGATGGCGGCCTCGACTCCGGCTTCGGCGCACTCCCGGATTATTCCCGGTACGGTTGGCGCGGGGGCTACTATCACGGCCAGGTCCACCCGCGCGGGGACCTCGGAAACGCTCGGATATGCTTTGATGCCGAGTACGTTCTTACGACGGCTATTTACCGGAAAGACCGTGCCGCCGAAGGGGTTGGAGATCAAGTTCCACATGATCGTACGCCCGACGCTCCCCGCCCGCTCCGTAGCCCCGATCACCGCGACCGTTTCGGGCCGGAAGATGGCGTCCAACGGTTGCCGCTCGTACCCCAGAACGTCGTGCGCGGGATCCGTACTCTTCGACTTCTTCATCAACCACTCCTCTTGTAACCGCACTTCTAAAACTTCTCGTCTGTAGAAGCTGTAATGTCCTCCACGAGACACTTAAACTATGTTCTTATTGCACCTATATTCATACCACCGGACTGTTCGCCGGTACGTGATACCTCGTACCTCAAGTTGTTTTTCGGTGGTTGTCAGGCTTGTTTGCGGACTATAGTTTCGATGAGGGTGCTGTTTGGGATCCGGTAGAGGTATCCGTCTTCGGAGCGGAGGGTGATGGAGGCGTAGCCGAGTTCTTCGACGGTGCCTTCGACACCGTTTACGGAGACGACGTCTCCGATCTCGGTTCCATCCTGGACGTAGCGACCGGCTGCGATGTTGCCTGAGAGTTGGGCGAGGCCCTGGCCTAGAGTGAGTGCGGCTGCGAGCCCGATGGTGGCGAGCAGGACGATGGCGAGCAGGACGAGCATGGAGGTCTCTATCCCGAGTTGGGAGGCGGAGATGAGGCCTGCCACGGTGACGATGGTTATGAAGACCACGCGGCGGAAAGCGTTTTGCCCGCGCAGGCCGGCTCTCTCCGCTTCGGCGGCGACCAGGGAGGAGAGCCATCCGGCGAACATGGTGCCGGCTATCATTATGGTGAGGGCGATAAGTACCTTGCCGGAGAGGGTGGAGATCTGGCCCATCGTGTCCTGGAGCGAGGAGAGGCCGAGGATGCTCAGGACGGAGGCGAGGCCGGTGAGAATAGTCCCCCCGAAGATGACGAGTCCGAAGAGGCGCGAGGGACCTCCGCTATAGCCGAGTCGCCAGAGAGACTCCGAGGCGCCGGTCCTCTCGAAGAGCGCGTCCAGGCCGACACCCTCAAGGAGACGAAACGTCAGTCGCTGGAGGAGGAAGGCCGCCAGCAGCGTCGCGAGCAGTATGACTGCGGCGCCTAGGAGCCTGGGTACGAAGTCCGCGATCGCCGGGACTACATCTTGCAAATAACCTGCCACTAGAAGCCTCCTCCGTAACTTTCCTGCTTTGGCCGCAGCCCCAAATAATAGACAAAAGCGCCGAAGTACGAGCGGCCCAAGCCGCTAAAGAAGGTCTCGGCCTGGCGCACGAAGGCGGAAGTGTAGGCCCGCCGGAGAGCGTGGTTGATAACTTCCTCCGGTGCTTCGGGTGACTCCTGGCCCATCACCGAGAGCAAGACCAGCATCCTGGTGTAGGTCTCGGCGAGACGTTTGTGGTCCTCGCTCTCGAGTATGAGTTGCTCGGTGCGGCGGGCTTCGTCGCCTTCTAGTTCGCCGGCAGCGTAGGCTCCGATCTTCTCCAGCACTTCCAGACGCTCCCTATTCGGCATCATGGGGCGCCATCCCCATCCATGCCGCCTCTGGCATCGGGGACGAGGGTGACGAGTAGGGCGGTCCTGCCGCGCGAGACCCAGCCTTTCGCCGTGCCTTCCGGTACGTCCATGATCTCTGCTATCTCCGCGTATCCCAGTCCTTCCAAGTGACGCAGTACGAGCGCCGCCCGATGCTCCGGGCGTATTCCCTGCAGAGCCACGAATACTTCGCCCATCCGTTCCCGGCTCAGGGTGGCCGCCTCGGGGTCGTTCTCCCCGCCGGACGGCTCTGGGAGGTAGAGGAAGTCGTCATTGGTCTCTCGCTGCTCCCGGCGAGACTCTCTGCGACGGGTGTTCAGACACGTGTTCACCGTGATCCTGTACAGCCAGGTGCTGAAAGCGCTCTCCCCTTTAAAGTCCTTTATGCTCCGCCACACCCGCACCCAAACCTCCTGGCTGGCGTCCTGGGCGTCGTCCGCTCCCAGTATCCGCGACGCCACCCTGTATACGAGGTTGGAGTGATCATGGACCAATTGCGAGAAAGCAGAGACGTCGCCTTGCGCCGCGCGTACCGAAAGCTCCCGCTCGGCCAGGCTCAAGAGAGTCTCTTTAGGGAGAGGTGTAACGGTAAAACCATGCCGGTAAACTATCAGAAGATGGGATCAGGTGACGCGTCGGGGCACACGCTCGGGGCTTTTCTTGAGGTATCGAACAGAAAAATTCGGCGTTCCTGTAACCGTAGTGGTCCGGTGGTGGTCATAAGAGTAAAGAGGGCGCCGAGAGGCTACCTACTACCTTCTGGAGGAGTGAGAGTTTGTACGGTATCGAGGTATTCGAAACGGGTGGAATAAACAAGAGGGTGGAGATGTGGGGCGAGTTTGATCTCTCGACCGTGGAAGACCTCCAGGCGTCTCTGAACGGCCTGGTAAGCCTCAGAAGGCCGGTTATCGTTGACCTCTCCAGGATCACCTTCCTCGACCTTCAAGTCGTCATGGAGCTGGCGGTTTACTCCAGGCTCTACGGTCACCACCTTACCTTCCGCGCCCCATCCTGGCAGGCTCGCAGGAGCATCGAAGTCTGCGGGCTGCAAGATTGGATCCAGGCTTACCCACAACCGCCGGTCTTCTCAGCGGTTTCTTAGTTCATAGCGGGATCCAGAGTAGCCTCCCTACGAGTCGGACGCACCTGCCTCCCGGACGACCAGCACTTCCAGGGTGCGCGGGCCGTGTACTCCCTCCACCCGGTTTAGCTCTATATCGGAGGTGGCCGACGGGCCGGAGATGAACGTCACGGCCCGGCCCTCTTCCCTGACTGTTTCGGCCAGCTTCGCGAAGGCTTCGGGGACCAGGTCTACTATCTGCTCCTCCCGGACGACGCACAGATGGTAGTCGGGCAGGAGCGTCAGGGCGCGGCGGCCCTGGGTCGGCCCAGCGTCGAGCACGATGGTGCCGGTCTGGGCGATGCCAAGAGCGCAGCCGGTCAGGACACCGTCGCTCCCGTCCAACTCTTCGTTTGTGAGGTTCGGGCGGGCCGCGTCGCGCAGGAGTTCCAAGCCCTCCGGTCTCCAGGCTTCCGGCAGGGCCGGAGGTATGACGAGCCGCTCCACGCCGCGCTTTTTACACGCGGCGGCTATAGCCTCCGGTAGTTCGTCTTCGCCCACGATATGCACGGTCGCCTGGTACTCGGCGACGTTGTCGGCGAAACGCTCTACTATCTCTTCGCGTTGAGAATCGCCCTCTTTGCGATAGCCGCGCTCCACGTGGATGCTTTCTGGGCGTTCGTCTTTTGGTACATCGCGGGTGGCGCGTCTGATGCGCCAGAGGATCTCTTCTTTGGCGGTAGCCACTAGCTCTTCTCCCGGTTCGACTTCCACCACTCGCGGAAGCTCTGCTCGGGGACTGGTTTCAGGTCGCGCACTGAGGTCCAGCCCGAGAGCCTGCCTGGGAGTCGGTGAATGGCGCCGCTACGCGCCAACGGCCACTGGCCGATCCGGGCGAGCTTCTGGGATGCTTCGTAGAGCCGGATGTCCGAGAAAGTCTTTGCCATCGCCTGCATCGCGACGTTCTCGGGGTCTAGTTTAGAGCGGAGGCCGTCGCCGTCTTGCTTGTGACGGATCACCTTGCCGCGCAGGTGGATCAGGACTTCCGGGATGTTGATCTTGACCGGACACACCTCGTAACACGCCCCGCACAAACTGGACGCATACGGCAGAGAATCCGGCCCCGGTTTGCCGATCCCAACGAGTTGCGGCGTCAGAATAGCTCCTATAGGACCGGGATAGACCGAGTTGTAGGCGTGGCCGCCGGTTCGCTCGTAGACGGGACAGACGTTCAAACACGCCGAGCACCGGATGCAGTTGAGAGACTGGCGTCCGATCTCATCGTCCAACACGTCTGTCCGGCCGTTGTCGAGCAATACGAGGTGGAATTCTTGCGGACCGTCATCTTCCGAAGTTCCGGTCCAGAACGAGGTGTAGGGGTTCATCCGCTCGGCGGTCGAGGAGCGGGGGAGTAGCTGCATGAAGACTTCGAAGTCCTGCCAGGCCGGGATGACTTTCTCGACTCCCATCAGCGTCACGAGCACCGGCGGGACCGTGGTGCACATCCGGCCGTTTCCCTCGGACTCGACGACGCAGACCGTTCCAGTCTCGGCCACGGCGAAGTTCGCGCCGGAGATGCCGACCTTCGCCTTCAAGAACTTCTCGCGCAGGTGCCGCCGCGCCGCTTCCGTGAGGGCGGCCGGGTCGTCTGAGAGGTCCTTTACGTCCAACTCTCGCAGGAAAAGTTCCCGGATCTCCGCCCGGTTCTTGTGGATAGCCGGTACGAGGATGTGCGAAGAGGTCTCCCCGGCGAGCTGGATAATTAGCTCCGCAAGATCCGTCTCTATCGCCCGTATGCCTTCGCTTTCGAGGTGCTCGTTTAGCTTGGTCTCGTCGGTGGCTATTGACTTGACCTTGACGACTTCTTCCGCGTCGTGGCTCTTGGCGATGCCGGCGATGATCCGGTTTGCCTCCTCCGCGTCCCGCGCCCAATGGACCTTCCCGCCCGCCCTCGTCACGGATTCCTCCAACTGAAGCAGATACTCGTCGAGGTGGCGCATGACGCGCGTTTTCAAAGCGCGACCAGCCTCCCGGAGCTTCTCCCAGTCGGGCAACTCCTCAACCGCGACCTTCCGCTTCTCCCGGATAGTCTGCGTGGCTTTGCCCAGGTTCCGCCTGAGCTGGGCGTCGGAGAGACTCGCTTTCGCGGACTCTTCGAAGGTCGGGGTCTTGGAGGCTCCTCCCGAGAAAGCGTCCGGGGCTTTTGTGGTCATCTGCCGCCCTCCGTAGCTTCGTTCGCCAGTATTTGGGCGAGGTGGACCGTCTCTACACCGGTGCGACCGCGCGTGAGACCGCCGCCGATATGCATCAGGCACGAGTTATCCCCGGCGGTTACGACCTCTGCTTCGGTATCGAGAGCGTGACGGATCTTATCCGATAGCATCGCCGCCGAGGTGTCGGCGTTCTTGACGGCGAAGGTGCCGCCGAAACCGCAACACTCCTCAGCCTCCGGAAGCTCGACTAACTCCATTCCCCGCACGGCCCGCAAGAGTTCGAGCGGCGCGTCACCCACCTTCACCATGCGAAGCGAGTGGCAGGTCGGGTGGTACGTGACCCGGTGCGGGTAGTACGCCCCGACGTCCGTAACCCCGAGCTTCTTGACCAGAAACTCCGACAGCTCGAAGACTCTGGGGGCAAGATCCTCCACCTCTTTGGCGAGCCTGTCGTCCCCGGCGAGTTTGGCCGCCATCGGGTAGAGTTCCCGGACCATCCCGACGCAGGAGCCGGATGGGGCGACGACCGCCTCGTAGTCGCCGAAGACCTGTACGAAGCGCCTGACCAGCGGAATCGCCTCGCGCTGGTAGCCGGTGTTGAAGTGCATCTGGCCGCAGCAGGTCTGTTCGGCCGGGAAGTCTACCTCGTGACCGAGCCTTTCGAGCAGCCGCACGGTGGCGACTCCGGTCTCCGGGAACAGCGTGTCGTTGAAGCACGTAATAAACAGCCCTACGCGCAAGGCCGGACCTCTTTATCTTCTATTGACATCTCATAACCCCTTCTATCCACCACTCGATGATGATAACCCACGCGGACCCGTAGGGTGGAACCGCTCGGTCGGGTAGAGAGACGGTGGCTCGCCTGCTGATACCACGAACCCTTTCGAGTCGGGCTGCCCGTGATCGTACCCGAGGTAAAGCGCGCCGCAAACGGTGTTGAAGATTAAAGCTCCACCACCGTATCGGAGCCCCTTCTTTTTGAGATCGGTGAACTCGACGGTTATGGCGTCTAGCTTCGCGTAACGGACCTTGATGCCCCTGGCTATGAGCGCGTACTTTCTCTCGCTCTTCGCCCTCGTATCGACGAGGAAATCTCCGACCCTGGCGTGGTCCTTGCCGGTTGATTTTCGGTCCTGATGGAGCACCAGTACTTTGTACTCCGGTACGTCTTTTGGCGGCGTGAAATCTCCGATTCGCTGTACTTTACCGGAGCCACCTTGCACCCGGCACTCCGGACCCTGACTCGTTGGGGGCATACTGCCCGGAGAGACGCGGATGGCCTGCGGCTTTGTCGGCGGCGCGGCTGCTTCCAGGGTCTTTGCCGGCGCCGGGGATTGCCGCGCTTGCTGTTCTCGTTTGTCCTGGTTTTCGCCGCATCCCGCGATGAAAACGGCGGCCAGTAGAAGCGTCGCCAGTTGTCGGGTTACCGGCACGGTCCTATGCTCCCGGCGACGTTGGAGAGTCGTCACTCCGACGGGTCTGGAGCACAACCGCTCACACGCCCTCGGAGTCGACTACTATTATCCGGTCGAAGTCTTGCATCTGCTCTCGTTCCCTCTCGCTTTTCGTGTATCGTACCGCTACTATCGAGGGAGCATGGAGTGTCCCAACGCTTGTGTGTGGCGAGCCACAAATATAAGATTCATACGGTGGATAACCGCGAAGCGGTGGGGGTGATCTCGCATGATACTTGGAATTGACCTCGGCACGTCGGTGGTGAAGGCCGTCGCGTTCTCCGGAACCGGGGAGGCGCTGGAGGTGGAGGGAAAGCGTGTAAAACTCCATAACCCCGAGCCGGACCGCTCGGAGCAAGACCTGGAGGAGACGCTCGCGGCCCTCGGGGACGTAGTGAAAGCCGTGGTTGAGCGCTCTGGTGAGGAGCCGAAGGCTGTCGGGCTCACTGGACAGGGCGACGGGCTTTGGCTCACGGACGAGGACGGACGCTCCGTCCGTCCGTGCATCACGTGGCTGGACGCACGGGCGAACGGCATCGTCGAGGAGTGGATGCGTTCCGGTGTTTTCGAGGAGCACTTCCGCAAGAACGGCAACATCACCTTCCCCGGCGCCCCCTCCGCGCTCCTCGCAGCCCTCTCCCGCTCGGAGCCCGAGGCTCTCGAACGCGCCGAGACCGCCGGATACTGCAAAGACGTGGTCTTCCGCCGCCTCACCGGGGAACGGGTAACCGACATCACCGACGCTTCGGCGCCTTTCATGGACCTCTGGAGCCGTCGCTACGACCCTGAAATCCTCAAGCTCTTCGGGCTCGAAGACTACGAACGCTTGCTCGCACCCATAGACCCGGTACCAGGACCGATGCGTCTCTTGAGCGTCGAAGGAGCGGAGTTGACCGGCCTGAAGCCTGGAACGCCGGTCCACAACGGCCCGTTCGACCTACCGGCAACGACCATGGGCGGAGGGGTAACGGAGGTGGAAGAGGGGCTCGTTATCGTGGGTACCACGCTCGCCTGCGAGGTCCTCACGGATAAGGTGGATACCTCTGGGGAGCCCGGCGGGTTCACGTTCTGCGCCCCCGAGCCGGATCGGTGGATGCGGGCGATGCCCGCGATGGTCGGCACCGCTTCCCTCGACCTGACCCTCGGCCTCCTCCGCGCGAAGCACGAGGAGATCGAAGACTTCCTGGCCGAGAGCCCGCCGGGGGCGCGGGGCGTCGGCGTCTTGCCGTTTTTCTCAGCCTCGGGAGAGCGGGCGCCTTTCGTGGAGCCCGCCGCCCGCGGGCAGCTACACGGTATGGACCTAAACACGACCCGCGCCGACGTGGTGCGGGCGGTCTGTGAAGGGGTAGGCTACGCGGCCCGGCATTGCCTGGACGCTGCGGGACTGAGAGGTGAGGTTACCATCTGTGGCGGTGGGATCGAGTCGTCAGCGTGGTGTCAGATCCTCGCCGACGTACTCCAGCAGCCGCTCCGCATAGCCCGCAGGCCCGAGGTGGGCGCGCGGGGCGCGGCGATGGCGGCGCTGATCGCCTCCGGCAGAGACATCGACCAAGAGCAGTGGACTCGTCCGGAAGGATACGTGGAGCCGAGCACTGACCTCGCCGGCCTCTATGACGAAGGGTTCTCGCGTTATCAGACCCGCGTCGAAGCCGCCCGCGAACTCTGGGGCAAGCTTCGCACCGACGACATATGTATTTGACCTCCGGCCCGAAGCTGGATGGTCCCATGAACCAAGCGCTCCGTCGAACTCTCCGGGTCGGAGTTAAGCTTACAACAAGCTCGTCGCAACCCTGGAGCCCGCCGATCTGATATGTTCCCGATCAGGATGGGTAGAGCGTTCTGAAGGTAATTCGGGGGCAGAGGCTGACAGATGGGCGAGTTTTTCTCCGAACTGAAAGAAGTCCTGGGAGTGAGAGCGCTGAAACGTGTAGCGTTCAGGACGCGAGATAACGACCTTCTTGGGCTCGCAGGGCAACTAGCTTACTCTTTCTTGCTCTCCTTCTTCCCCTTCCTCATCTTCCTCGTCTCCCTGGCGGGTCTGGTGTTGAAAAATCCAGAGTCGGCCGTTAGGGGTCTGATCGTCAGGACGGCTGGCTTTCTGCCCCAGGAGGCCGTGCATCTGTTGGCCCGCTACCTGGACGGCACGCTCAGGAGCGCCGGCACCGTGACGCTCCTCCTGAGCATCCTAGGGAGCCTGTGGATAGGCTCGGGCGCGGCTATCGCAATAACAAAGGCCGCCAACCGCGCCTACGGCGTCTCTGAGAACCGCCCGTTCTGGAAGCTCAGAGGCACCTCGCTCCTAATAGCCCTGGGCTTCACCCTCCTGATAGCCGCCCTGACGCTCGTGGTTTTCGAGGTGCAACTCTACGTGAGAGAGCCGGGCGGCTCGTCCGGCGCCTTGATCCGTTTCTGGAGTGTGTGGCGCTGGGCTCTAGCCTTCGTCGTAGTGGCGGTCGCGCTCGATATCTTGTTTTATCTGGCCCCCGACGCGCGGATGCCCTTCAAGTGGATCACCCCCGGCGGTGTCATCGCCACGGTCCTGATGTTCTCGTTGAGCGTGGGCTTGAGCTTGTACGTGACCAACCTCGGGAACTACGGTCGCATCTACGGTCAACTCGGCGCTGTCGTAATACTGATGATCTGGCTCTACATCACGGGCCTCACGGTGCTTATAGGCATAGAGATCAACGCCGTGCTCGCCCTCCTGGTCGAAGAAAAGAGAGGCGAACAACTGGTCGAGGACAAAAACTCCGA